>JAPOLI010000015.1 GCA_029977205.1 bacterium | reverse complement strand
GGCGGTGGCGTCACCAACGCCATCCTGTTCCCGCTGCTCCTCGGCGGCGCGTCGATCATCACCTCGATCATCGGCACGTGGTTCGTCAGGCTCGGCAAGAACAGTTCCGTCACCTCGGCGCTCTACACGGGCCTCGGTGTGTCGGCGGTGCTGTCGGCTCTGCTCTTCATCCCGCTCACCAAGTGGATGATGGAGGGCGTGGTACCGACCGGCGCCAACGGGATCATCCCGGGTGGATGGGCCAACTACTACTGGGCCGCTCTGATCGGCCTGGGCGTGACCATCCTCCTGGTGGCCATCACCGAGTACTACACCGGCACCATCTGGCCGCCGGTGCGCAGCATCGCCAAGGCGTCCGAGACCGGGCACGCCACCAACATCATCGCCGGCCTCGCCGTGAGCCTGAAGGCCACCGCGCTTCCGGTGATCGTGATCGTGGCGGGCATCGTCAGCTCGTATGAGCTGGCGGGCTACTACGGAATCGGCGTCGCCGTCATGGCCATGCTCTCGCTGGCGGGGATCGTCGTGGCGCTTGATGCCTACGGCCCGATCACTGACAACGCGGGCGGTATCGCCGAGATGGCCGAGTTGCCCGATTCGGTGCGTGCCGTCACCGACCCGCTGGACGCGGTCGGTAACACCACCAAGGCCGTCACCAAGGGCTACGCCATTGGTTCCGCCGGCCTCGCCGCCGTGATCCTCTTCGTCTCGTACGTCGAGGAACTCAAGGCGGCAATCGGACTCGCCGGCGAGCAGGCGCTGAACCTGTCGTTCGACCTCCAGGATCCGTTCGTGGTGGTCGGCCTCTTCATCGGTGGCCTCATGCCGTTCATCTTCGCCGCGTTCTCGATGGAAGCGGTGGGACGCGCAGGAGCCCAGGTGGTGGAGGAAGTGCGTCAGCAGTTCAAGGAGAAGCCGGGGATCATGCAGGGCACCGAGAAGCCGGACTACGCGCGCAGCGTGCGCATCGTCACGGCCTCGGCGCAGAAGCAGATGCTGATCCCGGGTCTCATCCCGATCATCGTCCCGATCATCGTCGCCTTCATCTTCGGCGTCGACAACGGGCGTGTGATGCTCGGAGGACTGCTCCTCGGCGTCATCGTCACCGGCATCTTCGTCGCCATCTCCATGACCTCCGGTGGTGGAGCGTGGGACAACGCGAAGAAGCTGATCGAGGACGGCGAGTTCGGTGGCAAGGGATCCGAGGCCCACAAGGCCGCGGTGACCGGTGACACCGTCGGTGACCCTTACAAGGACACCGCGGGTCCGGCCATCAACCCGATGATCAAGATCGCCAACATCGTGGCGCTCCTGCTCATCCCCTTCCTGGTCTAGGAACGCCGGATCGGGGGCCCGGGCAACCGGGCCCCCGCATCCTGCGGCGTCATGGACGCACGCGCCACGGCCACGGTCGCCCTGTCGGGGATCATCCTCGTCCTGGGCCTCGTGCAGCTGGTCCGGTGCGCGGTGAGCGGAGCCAGCGTTGTGGGCTGGCTTCTGGGCGTGGCGCTGGTGATCGCCGGTGCCGGGCGCCTGTGGCTGTGGTGGCGCCAGCGGGAGGACTAGGGTTCCGGCGACCTCGAGAGGGGAGACCGGGTGTTCGTGGTTGTGGTGGGCTGTGGCCGGGTGGGTGCGCAGGTGGCGCACGGGCTCGTCGAAGATGGGCACGACGTCAACGTCATCGACCAGAACGCGGAAGCGCTCCAGCGCCTCGGCGGCGACTTCCCGGGGCAGTTCGTGCAGGGCGTGGCCCTCGAGACCACGGTGCTCGAAGCCGCGGGAATCGAGCGCGCGGATGCGTTCGTGGCCGCGACCAACGGTGACAACACCAACCTGGTCATCGCCCAGATCGCGCGCGATCGCTATCTCGTCGAGTGCGTGATCGTGCGCGTCCTCGATCCCGCGCGAGCCGCCTTCTACGAGGACAAGGGGCTCGTCACCGTCTGCCCGACGCGCACGGCCATTGATCGCATGTCGCAGGCCCTTCGGTCCTTTGCAGGCAGCAACGCGGAGGCAGGCTGATGTATGCGGTGATCGTCGGCGGGGGGAAGGTGGGCGCCAACGTCGGCCGCGCGCTCCTTCGCATGGGGCACGAGGTGTCGATCGTCGAAGCGAGATCCCATCGGTTCGCGACTCTCGAGGCGGAGTTCGAGCACATGGCGCGCTACGGGGACGGCACGGAGATCTTCGTCCTCGAGGCCGCGGGCATGGGGCGCGCGGACGTGTGCATCGCCGTGACGGGGGACGACGAGGACAACATCATCATCGGGCAGGTCGCGCGCGATCACTTCGGCGTGGCCAATATCGTGGCCCGGGTAAATGATCCGCGCAACCAGGAGCACTTCGACCTGCTCGGCGTGGCCCCGACCGTGTGCGCCACCGAGGCGATCCTGTCGCTGATCGAGCACGAGGTGCCGCAGCACTCCCTCGTGCACCTGTTCTCGCTCCGGCGGGAGAACCTCGAGATCATCGAGGTGCAGGTGGTAGAGGGCAGCCGGGCCGAGGGCCAGAGCCTCGCGGACCTGCAGATGCCATCGGGCGCGATGGTGATCAGCGTGCTCCGCAATCGTGTCGGGCGAGTGGCCACACCCGACACCGTGCTGGGTCCCGGCGATCAGGTGGTGGCGATCTCCGAGCCCGGGCAGGAGTCGGCGCTGATGGAGCTCTTCGCCTCCGAGTAGCGCCGGGCCCGGCTGCTACCGTGGCGCCATGCCCAACGAAGAGCCGTCGACAAAGCTCCCCCGCAGCCCCCATGCGCCGAAGATCGGTCCGGACGAGGTCATCCTCAGGAAGACCGGCTCCGACATGAACAACGGATGGCTCGGCAGGCACGGGCAACTGCACCTCACCGACACCCGCCTGCTGTTCGTGCCCACGCCGCTGGACCACGTGCTGGGCGCCAAGAGGCGGGAGATACCGCTTGACGACATCCGCGCGGTGGAGCGGTGGCCGCTCTCACCCGGCCAGTTGCCACGCGGCGGCAAGCGTCCGCGCCTCTTCATCGACACGGCGACCACCCGCTACATCTTCCTCCCGTCCGACCTCGATGGCTGGTTCGATCTCATCCAGCTCGCCTTCTACAAGCGCAGCAAGGAGAACCCGGGCTCCGGACGCCCGGAGTTCCGGCGTACCGGTATCGAGAACGGCCTGCTCGCCACGGTGTCAGCGCTGGAGTCCGACTGAGGCGCTAAACTCCCAAAACGGCTTCGAATTTCGGGAGTTTTGGGTGATCAACGTGAGCGACCGCAGCATGGTTGCCGTGCGGGCACTTGCCGAGCTCGCTGCGCGCGGTGGACGCGGGCCCGTTCCCATCCTTGAAGTGGCTGAGTGCCGTGGAATCCCTGCCCACCAGGTGGAGCAGGTATTCGCCGCTCTTCGCCGCGCCGGCCTCCTGCAGAGCCAGCGGGGAGTGAAGGGCGGCTACATGCTCGCCCGCGATCCGTCGGAGGTCACGGTGCTGGACGTGATCGAGGCAGTTGATGGGCCGATCGGGGGCGCGGCCGACCCTGAGGGCTGCGCCGTGGCCGTCATCTGGTCGGAGGGCGCCGACCGGCTGTCCGACGCCTTTCGCGAGATCACGATGAAGGACGTCGCGGAGCGCGAGGTACAGGGCGCCGAGGCGCCCATGTTCTACATCTAGGACGTACCCGGTAAGCAGGGTGCTCCCGGGTCTGTGGCCACGCGGTAAGCCACGTGAGGCGGGGGCGGGGTGGTGGGTGCGGAGGTCACATGCGGCACGGTTGCCCAGGCTGTCCCGTGGGCATTCCGATGGCGGCGCTCGGCTGGTCCTCAGACGATATGGTGCCTCTATGAGCGTTCCCGGTTCGTATCGCCGCGCAGTGCGATGGACCAACCTGATCCTGCTGTTGGTGGCGATCGGCTTGGCAATAACGATCGGGCCGTTCGCCCCGTTCTAGGCGCTGGCGTTCGCGACCCCGTAAGCGTGCGTCTTCGGCGCCTGTTGTGGGATGAGAAGCGGGCGTGCCGGACGCCGCTCGCACCCCAGCAGCACCACTTCTCGGAGCCGGACGAGCCGCTAGGGAACACCTGAGGACTCCCGGCGCCCCATGAGAGTGCTGTACCGCCGTCGCGGGATGCGGTGGCCGGCAGTGGTGTGCATCTCGCGAGGGATGTCTCATTAGATAGATTGTTCCGTCGCATAAGGTATGCTTACCAAAGATCAGGGCGCATGAGCGTCCCTGGCAGCTCCATGACTGATCTCATCCCTGCCCTGACGAATCCCGAGGCCGCTGAGGCCCTCACCGCCGACGAGCTCGTGCAGGCGGCCGTCGAGGCCTTCCACCCGGCGATCGCCTTGGCGTGTTCCTTCCAGCAGGAAGAGGCGGTTCTGCTCGACATGCTCATGAGCGCCCGGGCTGACGCCCGGGTCTTCGCCCTTGACACGGGCGTCTTGTTCCCGGAGACGTACGCCATCTGGCATGCCTACGAGGAGCGCTATGGCATCACCATCGAGGCCTTCCGGGGGCCCACCCTGCAGGAGCAGGCCTCCGTGCACGGGGACTCGCTCTGGGAGCGGGATCCGCACGCCTGCTGCGCCCTGCGCAAGGTCGAGCCCCTGGATCGCGCGTTGGAACCGCTCGATGCGTGGATCACGGGTCTGCGGCGCGAGCAGTCGCCGACGCGCGCTGGGACTCCCAAGGCGGAGTTCGATGAGGCCCGTGGGCTCTGGAAGTTCAGTCCACTTGCTGATTGGACACACGGCGATGTCTGGGAGCGCATCCGGGAGCGGGACCTGATCGTCAATCCGCTGCACGCGAAGGGCTACGCGTCGATTGGCTGCACGCACTGCACCACTCCCGGCGCCGGTCGCGAGGGACGCTGGGTCGGCACCGACAAGACCGAGTGCGGCCTGCATCCCGCCGAGGGGCCCATCGCTTGACCCACATACTTCTCATGGTTGCCTTCGGCCTGGGCGTTGGGCTGCTGGTCGGGGCGACGGGCGTCGGCGGTGGGTCTCTCATGACCCCTCTCCTCGTCGGGGTAGCAGGCGTGCCACCTGTGGCAGCAATCGGAACGGATCTCTTCTACGCCGCTGTCACGAAGACAGTCGGCGGCCTGAGCCATTTCAAGAAGAGCACGGTGGATGTGCGCCTCTCCCTTCAGCTCGCCGTGGGAAGTGTGCCTGCTGCCCTCGGTGCAGTCTGGCTGCTGCACTGGCTCGATGGGCGCATCGGCATCGCGATCGACACGCCCCTGACTGCCGTGATCGCGATCGCGATCGGGTTGTGTGCCGTAGCGATGTTCTGGCAGACGCTATTTCCGCCACAGACCCGTGCAGAGCGCGCGCCGCGCAACCAGTTCCTCGCCGCCGTGATCAGCGGCCTGATCGTCGGTTTCATACTGGGGCTCACGTCTGCTGGCTCGGGAGCGATCCTCGCGCTTCTGCTGATCGCGGTCTTCCAACTCGGACCCCACCGGGTGGTTGGCACGGACATCTTCCATGCCGCACTTCTTCTGTGGGCCGCAGCGATCGGCAACATGGTCATCGGAAACGTGGACTATCTGATCGCGGGCCTTCTCCTCCTGGGGGCCATCCCCGGTGTCCTCATCGGAACCAGGGTCTCGGTGCGCCTGCCGGCTCTGGCACTCCGGACGGTGCTTGCCGGCGTACTGCTGGCTGCTTCCGGCTCGCTCGCCGTGAAGGCCGGGCTGCCGCTGCCCCCGATCGGGCTCGTCGTCTGGTTCGGCATCGTCGGCCTCATGACGCTTGCCGTGTACCGCCACGTGCGTGTGGCTCGGCAGGGGGCCGCGTGGCAACCCTGACCGAATTGTCCACACTCGATGTCCTCGAGGCGGAGGCGGTGCATGTGATCCGCGAGTGTGCCGCCGAGTGCGAGCGCCCGGTCCTCCTGTTCTCCGGCGGCAAGGACTCGATCGTCCTCACCCACCTCGCCGTCAAGGCATTCGCGCCCGCGGGACTCCCCTTCCCGCTCCTGCATGTGGACACCGGCCACAACTTCGACGAGGTCGTGGCGTACCGCGACGCCATGGTGGCGCGCCTGGAGGAGCGCTTGATCGTGGCGAGCGTCGAGGAGTCAATCGCCCAGGGCCGCGTGCAGGATGAGACCGGCCCACGCGCAAGCCGGAATCGGCTGCAGACAACCACGCTGCTCGATGCCATCGCAGAGCATCGACTGACGGCGTGCTTCGGCGGTGCGCGCCGCGATGAGGAGCGCAGCCGGGCCAAGGAGCGGTTCTTCTCTCACCGCGATGCGTTCGGCCAGTGGGACCCGCGCAACCAGCGCGCCGAGCCGTGGTCTTTGTACAACGCGCGCCTGAAGCCCGGCGAACACCTGCGCGTCTTTCCCCTGTCTAACTGGACCGAGGTGGACATCTGGGCGTACGTCGAGCGCGAGGGGCTTGAGCTGCCCTCTATCTATTTTGCCCACGAGCGGGAGGTATTCGAGCGCGACGGAATGCTGCTGGCTGTCCACCCCGCCGTCGAGCGGTACCCACACGAGAAACCCTTCACAGAGACCGTGCGGTTTCGCACCGTGGGTGACGCCACCTGCACCGGGGCCATCCGCTCGAGTGCCGCCGATCCGCGAGAGGTGCTGGCGGAGACCCGTGCGTCCGATGTGTCGGAGCGGGGCGCATCCCGCGCCGACGACCGTACGTCAGAGGCCGCGATGGAGGATCGGAAAAGGGACGGCTACTTCTGATGCAATCCACCGCCCCGTTGCTGCGCGTCGTGGCCGTTGGATCCGTCGATGACGGCAAGAGCACCCTGATCGGCAGGCTCCTTCACGACACGGGACATCTCACCCGCGACCAGCTTGAGGCGGTCGAGGAGGCGAGCCTCAGGCGCGGCCGGAAGGGCATCGACCTGGCCTTGCTCACCGACGGCCTGCGCGCGGAGCGCGAGCAGGGCATCACCATCGATGCCGCGTATCGCTCGTTCGACGCCAATGGCCGCCGCATCCTCCTTGCCGACGCGCCGGGGCACGAGCAGTACACCCGCAACATGGTGACCGCTGCAGCTGGCTCGGATGTGGCGATCCTCCTGGTGGACGCCGTCCACGGGATCACGGCCCAGACCCGCCGGCATCTCGCGCTGTGCGCACTCCTCGGCCTGCGGGAGATCATCGCGTGCGTGAACAAGATCGATCTCGTGGGCTATGACGAGCAGCGGTTCCGCGAGATCGAAGTCGGGCTTGTCGAGGTCGGCGCCGGTGTCGGCTGTCATCACGTGACAGTGGTTCCGATTTCGGCACTCGAGGGAGCGAACGTCGTCGCCCCCGCCGAGACAATCCCGTGGTATGCGGGACCCACCGTTCTGGATCTCCTCCATGAAATCGACCCACCCATGGCTGACGACGCCTTCACCATGCCCGTGCAGTGGGTCGTCCGCCATGATCTCGACGGTGCCGACCTTCGTGGTCTCTCGGGCCGGATCGAGAGCGGCGCAATCGCCGTGGGCGATGACGTCGTCGCGCTGCCGTCAGGCGTGATGTCGCGAGTAGCTCGCATCGACGTGCTTGGCACCGACACCGATCTCGCCGCAGCCCCGCTGAGTGTCACCGTGCATCTGGAGGACGACGTGGACGTGGCGCGCGGCGACACCCTCGTCGGGGTGGACTCCGCGCCCCCGCTTTCGAGCCGTGTCGAAGCAACAGTCGCGTGGCTTGATGAGACACCGCTCGTGCCCGGGGCCCGCATGGAGTTCCGCCAAGGCACCCGGTACGTCCCGGTGATCGTGGATTCGTTGGAGGCCCGGCTGGATCTCGGCACGCTGCGTCATGAGCCTGCGAGTGCCCTTGAAGTGAACGACATCGGGGTCGTCTCGCTGCATACGGCTGCTCCCGTAGTCGCCGAGGCCTACTCGTCCAATCGCGCGCGTGGGGCAGCGATTCTCGTCGACTCCGCGACGAACCGGACCGTCGGTGTCGTGATCCTGACCGGCACGGCTGCTGCTGTCGCGTAAAGCCGCCCGCGCGGGCACCAGTCCCGCAGCCTGGCTACCAGCAGGCGCGTCTCACCGCGTGCACCACGCCGCCGCGCCTCGTGTCGCGCCGTCGGATGGTCCGCTCGCACGACCTAGGCGACATTCCGCACGGGCCCCGCTGGTGACTGACCGGGTGTCGCTCGCAGGGGTGGCGCACATCCGCTCGCGGGTGCCCCTCCGGTACCCTTCAGCATGGTCCACGCCCCACCGAGGTATGCGGGGCCCGAGATGCAGGGGTTGCGCGTAATGGCCGACAACGACCTGGGGCATCCGCCGGTCATAGGCATCGCATGTGCGTTGCTGCCCGCCCAGTGGGGGCCATGGGATCAGCGCGCCGCAGTGGTGGCGGCCGACTACGTGGACCAGGTGGTGGCGGCAGGGGCGATCGCCGTGGTGATACCGCCCCAGTCCGTCGATCCGGCCACGGTCCTCGACAGGATTGATGGCCTCATGCTCACCGGGGGCAATGACATGCATGCCTCGCTGTATGGGGCCGAGCCGCACCATGAGGCGGAGGTCCCGGACCCACAGCGTGACGCCTGGGAATTTGCACTGGTACGTGAGGCCATCGAAAGGGATATTCCACTTCTCGGGATCTGCCGCGGCATGCAGGTCCTGAACGTCGCGCTCGGCGGGAGCCTCACGCAGCACCTGCCGGAGTCGTTGGGCAGCACCGACCATCGACGCACCACCGGGCAGTTCGAGGGGAACGACCATCTGGTTGATCTCGACGAGGGTTCGCTGGTGGCCGGGGCAGCCGGGGAAGTCGTCCACTCGGTGCCGAGTCACCACCATCAGGCGGTCGATCGGGTGGGGGAGGGGCTTGCCCTCGTGGGGGTGTCAAGCGCTGATGGGGTCGTCGAGGCCATCGAGATGCCGGGACGCCGATTCGTGGTCGGGGTGCAGTGGCACCCCGAGGCCGACCCCACCAGTTCCGTGATCGCCGCCTTCGTCGAGGCGGCGCGCGCCCGCTAGCCCTGCTCCATCTCCAGGCCGAGCTCCCGGAGCGTCTGCACGCCGCCCCCGTCCACGTGGATCACCGGGCCATGGCCCTCACGAGCAAGGGCGCTGGCGGCGAGACCCGCGCGCTTGCCCCCGGCACAGATCACCGCGAGGGTGCGGCCGCGGGGGATGTCACCGGGGCCATCCCGAAACGCCCAGTAGGGGCGGTTCACCGAGCCGGGGAGGTGGTACTCGGCGAACTCCGGCTCATCACGGGCGTCCACGACCAGGATATCGGTGTCCGAGGCGAGCCGGGCAGGGAGGTCGGACGCGGGGATGCGTTCGATGCTCGCCGTGGGCAGGCCCTCTGCGAGGTAGGCGGGAAAGCCACCGGCCAACACGCCAGCGATTTCGTGGCGTCCTACGGATGCCAGGCGCACGGCCATGTCACGCTCCTGCGCCTCGTCCGATCCGACGAGCCAGAGGGTCTCATCGCGCCCGGCCACGAGAGCGGCCCGCGTGGCGAAGCCGGATCCCGTCGCGGGGACGGAGAGGGAGCCCGGGATGTGCGCCGCGGAGAAGTCCTCCGATGACCGGCCATCGATGACGACGCCACCTGCCCCGGCGCGCCGCACGAACTCATCGCCCTCAAGTGCCGGGGCCTGCGCCCTGGCGGTGACGAGGGGTCCGGAGTTCATTCCCACCACGCGGTCGAGGTCGGGAGGCTTCACGCCGAGCTGGGACGTCAGCGCGTGCGTGAAGTCCTCAACGTCCGTCGTGGCAACCAGCGGGGAATGGCCTCGCTCGAATCCGATCGTGGAGGATGTCTTCGCGCTGATACGGCTACTGCCGCACAGCGACCCGCCGATGTGACCCGGGTACACCTCCACCCAATCCGGCAGCTCCATGAGGCGGGTGATGCTGCCGTGCTGGTCCCTCGCCCCCTCCGCGGCATCCACGGCGAGGTCGGGGCGCCCGACGTCGCCGACGAACAGGGCGTCGCCCGTGAGCACGGCCCACGGCTCCTCACCGCGTCGGGCGTCGATCAGCAGCAGGCCCGTGTGCTCCGGCCGGTGGCCGGGCAGGTGCATGGCCTCCAGGCGCACCCCGCCGAGGTCGACGACGGCACCGTCATCCAGCGGCTCGTGTGGGAACTCCGCTCCGGCAAGCGGACTCACGTGCATCGTGGCCCCGGTCGCCTCGTGCAGCCGACCCCGCCCGGAGACGTGGTCGGCGTGCGTGTGCGTCTCGATAATGTGCGTGATGCGCAAGCCGCGGCGGGCCGCGACGTCAAGGTAGGGCGTGATCTCCCACTGAGGATCGACGACGACCGCCTCGCCGGTCTCGGTGTCGCCCACGAGGTACGACGCGCATCCCAGATCCTCGTTGATGACCTGCTGGAAGAGCATCCGCGCTCCGCTGTAGCTCATACGCACTATAAGCATGACGGAGTCCCCGGATAGATGATGCGAACTCGTTCGCTGGTAGCCTGACCCGCATGCCTATCGTGGAGTCCATGACCGATCTCGTGGGAGGCACGCCGCTCGTGCGTCTCTCCCGGATCTCGGAGGAAACCGGGGCGACGATCCTCGGCAAGATGGAGTCGGCGAACCCCGCCGGCAGCGTGAAGGACCGCATTGGCCTCGCGATGGTGGAGGCCGCAGAGGCTGCCGGTGACCTCGTGCCCGGCGAGAGCGTCATCGTCGAGCCCACGTCCGGAAACACCGGGATCGCCCTGGCCTTCGTCGCCGCCGCCCGCGGCTACCGCTGCATCCTGACGATGCCCGAGAGCATGAGCATGGAGCGGCGCGCCCTGCTTAAGGCATACGGGGCCGAACTCGTTCTCACGCCGGCCCCCGAAGGCATGCGCGGGGCCATTGCGAAGGCGCAGGAGATCGCCGCCGATACCCCTGGGGCATTCATCCCGCACCAGTTCGAGAATCCCGCCAACCCGGATGTTCATGCGCGGACGACCGCCGTGGAGATCTGGGACGACACCGATGGCGCCGTGGACGTGTTCGTCGCGGGCGTCGGCACCGGCGGGAGCGTGACGGGGGTGGGGCGCGTCCTGAAGGAGAAGAAGCCCGATGTGCGCGTCGTGGCCGTCGAGCCCGCCGACTCCCCGGTGCTCTCGGGCGGCGACCCCTCGCCGCACAAGATCCAGGGCATCGGTGCGGGGTTCGTTCCGGGCGTTCTCGACACGGGCGTATACGACGAGGTGATCCAGGCGACGGCGGAGGACGCCTTTGAGGTCTCCCGCCGCCTCGCCCGCGAGGAGGCCATCCTCACGGGGATCTCCGCGGGGGCGAACGTCTGGGCGGCGATGCAGATGGCCAAGCGCCCGGAGAACCAGGGCGCGGTGATCGTCACGATCATCTGCGACACGGGGGAGAGGTACCTCTCCACCGCGCTCTTCGCCGACGCCTAGAGCCGGCGATGCCCGGGAGCGCCTCCCCGCTCAGGCGCTGAGCAGCAACTCCCGCGTGCCGCGTTCGCGGAACCCCAGGGCACCGAAGAAGGCCCTCGCCTCTGGTGTGTCCTCCGCCTCCATCAGCAGGTGTGTGCCGCCGGCAGTCCGCGTGGCACGCGCCGCCGACCCGAGCAGCATCCGGGCGACTCCCTTGCGTCTCTCGTCGGGAACGACGCCCAGCCACCAGATGATCCCTTCCGGGACCTGCGTGAAGCAGAAACCGATGAGCCTGTCCCCGCGCATGGCCACCGTGAAGTCCCCGAAGCCGGCGCCCTGGCTGTATCCCGTTGGGCGGCCCATCGCCGCGAAGATGGCCGTTCCATGCAGGGCGTCGAACTCCGCCTCGTCGTAGCGGTCGGCCATCGCGTTGTCGTAGGTGAGCAGGCGCACCCCGTCGGCCGGCTCGCCCTCGGGGAACCCGTCGATCGCCCGCGCGAACCGGACGGTGGTCGCATAGGGCGTGAAGCCCGCCTCGCGCGCGAAGGCACCGACCGGATCTCCAGGCTCCAGTGCCAGGTCAAACGGGGGATCGGCGGGCACCGCCTGCATGAGCGCGTGGAATGCCGCGGCATCGCGCGCGCGGACGTTCTCGAGCCGCACCGCCCGGGCGGTGGGCGATGGCGCGATCTGGCACTGGGCCCCGTCTGCAGAGACGCTAGAGAAGGTAGGGCTCCAGGTCGTCGACCCGCACACCGGTGTCCTCAAGCCACTGGCGCACCTCCACGAGGTGGTCCGCGTCGCCGCTGATCTCGAGGATCACCCACCCGGTGCGGTCCCGTACGTCGGCCCTGCGGATGTTGCAGATGACGTCATGCTCGGTGGACAGCCGGTGCACGATCGGTTCGCGCACGAGGTCCTCCGGGAATGTCAATCTCACGCGGATACTTGCCACCAGAAGCGCTCCCTCGGCAGGGGGGTGAATATACTCGGCGCATGGCAGGCGGCCTCACCGACCGAATCGCATCCGCGCTGCGCCGCGACCTCGACGCGGCGCGCGAGCGCGATCCCGCCGCGCGGAGCACGGCAGAGCTGGTGCTGACGTACCCCGGCCTCCACGCGGTCTGGATGCACCGCGCCGCGCACGGCCTGAACGCCCGGGGGCTCCGCCTGCCCGCGCGCATGCTGAGCCAGGTGTCCCGGTTCATCACCGGGATCGAGATCCATCCTGGCGCCACCATCGGTCCGGGTTTCTTCATCGACCACGGAATGGGCGTCGTGATCGGCGAGACCACCGAGATCGGTGAGGACGTGACCGTGTACCAGGGTGTCACCCTCGGCGGCACGGGCAAGCATGGGGGCAAGCGCCACCCGACCCTCCACGACGGAGTGATCGTGGGTGCGGGTGCCTCGGTGCTCGGACCGCTTGACATCGGGGAGGGCGCCAAGATCGGAGCAGGGTCGATCGTCGTCAAGGACGTGCCGGCGAACTCCACGGTCGTCGGCAACCCCGGCAAGCCCGTGGTCGTGGACGGCCAGCGCGTGGACCCTGAGAAGATCCACCACCCGGACCTCGACCACACGCGCCTGCCCGACCCGGTGGCTGATGCTCTTGACTGCCTGATCCAGCGCGTCGAGGACCTCGAAGCGGAGATCGCGGCGCTCCGCGCGGGCCTCGATCCGCCGGTGAGGGGCGACGACCCGGACTGTCGGGACAGGGTGAAGGAGGGCATTCGCGAGGCCCGCAGGGCCTCCGCGGACGCTGCCTGAACACGCCCCGGGCGTCCGCGTGGGGCGCTACCTTTGCCCGGTGAGCACGGACGTCCTGGCCAGCCTGAATCCGCCGCAACGTGAGGCCGTGCTCCACGGCGATGGCCCCCTCCTCGTGCTCGCGGGGGCGGGCAGCGGCAAGACGCGGGTGATCACCCACCGCATCGCCCATCTTGTGCGGGAGCAGGGCGTGCCGGTGCGCGAGATCCTCGCCATCACCTTCACCAACAAGGCCGCCGGTGAGATGCGCGAGCGCATCGCCGACCTCATCGGCCCGGAGGCGTCGGGGCTGTGGGCATCCACGTTCCACTCCGCGTGCGCACGCCTGCTCCGTATCGAGCATGAGGCCGCCGGTTACGACCGTGCGTTCTCGATCTATGACGATGCCGACCAGCAGCGGCTCATGCGCGACATCCTGAAGGACGAGGGGATCGATCCGAAGCGCCTGACCCCGCGGGGCGTGCTCGGGCACATCTCCGCGGCGAAGAACGAACTCCTGCACCCGGGTGATCTGGCCGACCGCGCCGCGGACGAGGCCGAGCAGGGGCTCGCGCGTCTCTACGGCCGCTACCAGGACCGCCTCATCGCCAACCAGGCGATGGACTTCGATGACCTTCTCATGGTCGCCGTCGAGATGCTTCGCCGGGATTCCGTGGTACGTGAGCGCTGGCAGCGCCGGTTCCGGCATGTGCTCGTGGATGAGTACCAGGACACCAACCATGCGCAGTACTGGCTTGTGAGGATCCTCGCTGAGCCTGAGCGCAACGTGACGGTGGTGGGTGACGACGACCAGGGGATCTACTCGTGGCGCGGCGCGGACATCCGGAACATCCTCGAGTTCAAGGCCGACTACCCGGATGCCATGGTCATCCCGCTCGAGCAGAACTACCGCTCCACATCAACCATCCTCGAGGCCGCGAACGCGGTAGTGCGCAACAACCGGGGCCGCCACCCGAAGCGTCTGTTCACCGACCGCGAGGGCGGCGAGCCGGTGGCGGTCGAGGTGTGCACCGACGAGCACGACGAGGCGCGCCTGGTGGTGCGGGAGATCGGCCGCGCCACCGCCGAGGGGCGCTCTCTTGACGACATCGCCGTCTTCTACCGCACTCACGCCCAGAGCCGCGTGATCGAGGACCAGCTGGTGAGGTCGGGGATCACCTACCAGGTGCTGGGGGGTCCCCGGTTCTACGAGCGCGCCGAGGTGAAGGACCTCATGGCCTATCTGCGTGTCGTGGCGAACCCGGCGGATCGGGAGGCCTTCACCCGTGCGGCGGGCAGCCCAAAGCGCGGTCTCGGCCCGGCGGCGCTCGCCAAGGTGGCCGAGGCCGCAGAGGCGCACGGCACGACCATGGACGCCGAGGCGCGGGATCCTGATCGCGTGCCCGGGCTGAATGCCGCCCAGCGCGAGGGCCTCGCATCACTCGGGCGCTTGTTCGCCGCCCTGCGCGAGATGGATGACTCGGGCTCGCCCCCGGAGCGCGTCATGGAGCGGGCCATCGAGGACTCCGGCCTGCGGGAGGCGCTGCTGGCGGATGGCCCCGCCGAGGCCGGGCTCGGGCGCCTCGACAACCTGCAGGAACTGGTGGGCGTGGCCGCCGAGTACTCGGCGCGCGCAGACGAGCCGTCGCTCACGGGCTTTCTCGAGCAGGTCGCACTCGTGTCAGCCGTCGACGACGCCGAGGATGACGCCGGCACCGTCACGCTCATGACGGTGCACAACGCGAAGGGCCTCGAGTACGACGTCGTGATGGTCACGGGGCTCGAGGAGGGCCTCTTCCCGCACGTGCGCTCGATCGACGACCCCGACGGGCTCGAGGAGGAGCGGCGCCTCTGCTACGTCGCCCTGACGCGGGCGCGCGAGCGGCTCATCCTGTCCCACGCCGACAGCCGATCGCTGCGAGGCAACAGGATGTACGCCATCCCGTCACGGTTCATCGAGGAGATTCCGGAGGATGCGCTCGGCCGTCCCGCCCGGCGCGCGAGCGCCGCGATGGGCCTGGGCACCACGATCGTCGCCCCCGCGTTCGATATCGGGGACGCAGTGGTGCACGAGTCATTCGGCGAAGGCGTGATCACAGGCGTGCAGCAGAAGGGACGCCTGATCCAGGTGAGGTTCGACGACAAGGAGCGTGTGCTCATGGCAGACATGGCACCGATGAGGAAGGTGGCCGGATGAGCGCCACGGTGATCGACGGGCGCGACGCCGCGCGACGCGTGCGCGAGCGCGTTGCCGAGGGGTGCGCGGCCTTCGAGGCGCGCCACGGGCGCAAGCCCGGGCTTGTGGGGATACAGGTCGGGGAGGACCCCGCGAGCGAGATCTATCAGCGCAACAAGGCGCAGCAGGCCGAGGAAGCGGGCATGGCCGTGGAGCGGATGAAGCTGCCCGCCGGCACCACACAGGCGGAGATGGACGCGCTGCTCGACCGTCTCGCGGCCGATGACGCCGTGGATGGCATGCTCGTGCAGCTGCCGGTGCCCGAACCGCTCGCCGAGCCCGCCATCGCCGCGCACATCGCGCCATCGAAGGACGTCGATGGGTTCTCGCCGGTGAACATCGGGCACCTCGTCCGCGGCGAGCCCTGCCTGCGCCCGTGCACGCCGAGCGGCGTGATGTGGCTGCTTGACGATGCGGGCGTCGACCTGGAGGGCGCCAATGCGGTGGTGATCGGTCGCTCGGTGATCGTGGGCAAGCCCCAGGCGCTGATGCTGCTCGAGCGGAACGCCACGGTCACCATCACCCATTCGCGAACGCGCGACCTGGCGGCCGTGTGCCGTGAGGCGGATGTCATCGTGGCCGCCGTGGGCGTGGCCGAGATGGTGCGCGGCGACTGGGTCAAGCCCGGTGCCACGGTCATCGATGTGGGCATGAATCGACTGGACGACCGCCTGTGCGGGGATGTCGCCTACGACGAGGTGGCGGAGGTCGCGGGCGCCATTACTCCCGTTCCCGGGGGCGTGGGACCCATGACAATCGCTTTCCTATTAGCGAATACGCTCCAGTCCGCCGAGCGGCGGATGGGAGACGAACCGACGAGGGGAATCATCACGTGAAGATCGCGATCTTCGGCGGCACCGGCGACCTCGGTCGCGGTCTCGCCATCACGTTCGCGGCTGCGGGCCACGAGATCATCGTGGGCTCGCGCAGCCAGGAGCGCGCGGACCAGGCGGCAGAGGGGCTGCGCGAGGCATATCCCGAGGGCACCTTCGTGCCGATGGAGAACGCCGAGGCGGCAGCCGCCGGCGAGATGGCGGTGCTGTCGATCCCCTTCGAGGGGATCGAGGCGACCATGCCCGCGCTTGCGGAGCCGCTCGCAGGCAAGGTGCTCGTGAGCGTGGTCAACGCTCTCAAGTTCGGCAAGAGCGGCGCGATGGCGGTGCTCGACCTTCCGGCCGCCTCGTGCGCGCATCAGATCCAGGACCTCGCACCCGAGGCCAAGGTGGTGGTGGCATACAACAACCTGCCGGCCGCAGCGCTGCAGGAGCGCCACCCGATCGAGGGCGATGTCCTGGTGTGCGGGAAGAGCAAGGATGCCCGCGAGGCGGTCATCGAGCTCACGAAGGACATTCCGGGCTGCCGGGGCCTTGACGCGGGCCCGCTGGCCAACGCGATCATCATCGAGGGAATGACCGCGATCATCATCAACCTCAACAAGCGCTACGGCGGCGAGGCCTCGATCAACGTCACGGGGCTCGAGAGCCCTCCGGCGCGCGCATAGCGTCTGGCGTGGCCCGCCCGGCGGGCTCGGCCTACGCGTGACTCACGCGTAGCCGAGCTCGTCGAGGCGGTCCTCGTCGAGCCCCATATGATGGCCGAGCTCGTGGAGCACGGTCACCCGCACCTGGTGGCGCAGCACCGAAGGGTCGCGGAAGTGGTCGACCATCGGGTGCATGTAGATGGTGATCCGCGGGGGGATCGCGCCGGAGGGGATGGTTCCCGTGGTGAGCGGGTGCCCCTGGTAGAGGCCATACAGAGAGCGCCCCGCCGCGTGGGGCTCCACGATGAGCGCCACCTCGTCAAGAGCCGATGCGAACGGCTCGGGGATGCCGGTCACGGCCTCCTCCACGAGCGCCTGGAAGGCATCCAGCGGTGAGATCAGTTCCTGCACGCCGGGAACGCTATCGCCCGCACGCCGGGTGACCGTTCACCACCCCTGCGCGGGCACGCCATGTCTAGGCTCGCGTGCGTGAAAACGGCCCTCGCGCGCATCGCCACGTTCCCCGCCACCAAGTGGGGCAAGTGGATCGTCCTCGGGGCGTGGATTCTCATTCTGGTGGGGCTGTTCCCGCTGGCCGCCAAGTTCGAGTCGGCGCAATCAAATGAGCCGTCGAGCTTCCTTCCCGGCACCGCCGAGTCGGTGACCGTCCTGGACCTGCAGGAGCAGTTCCCCGGCGGAGACGTCACCCCGGCGGTGGCGGTCGCCCAGAGGGAGGGTGGCCTCACGCCCGCCGACCGCACCGCCCTCGCCCAGGTGGCCAGCAGCTTCAACGCCTCGCTCCCGTCGGGCATCGAGCCCCCCGGGCTCATGCCGGGTCCGGTATCCGCTGACGGGTCGGCGCAGCTCCTCATCGCCAACGTGAAGGTGGATGGCGATTCCGACCTGCTGCTCGAGGACGTCACGAAGCTCCGCGACGACCTCGCCGCCGCCGCCCCACCGGGGCTGGTGGTGAAGGTGACGGGACCCGCGGGCATCTCGGCGGATGCCATCGAGGTCTTCAGCGGCATCAACACCAATCTCCTGCTCGCCACCGTGCTGCTGGTGTTCGTGCTGCTGCTCATCATCTATCGGAGCCCGGTCTTCTGGGTGCTGCCCCTCATCGCATTAGGTTTCGCCGAGATCACGGTGCGCGGGCTCGGGTACCTGATCGCCGACGCCGGGGTGATCGTCAACGGCCAGTCGGCAGGCATCCTCCTCGTGCTGGTGTTCGGCTCGGGCACCGACTATGCGTTGCTTCTCACCGCCCGCTACCGCGAGGAGCTCCGCCGGACCGAGGACACGCATGCCGCGATGGCGATTGCCATCCGGCGCGCCGGGCCCGCGATCGTGGCCTCTGCGGGCACGGTGATCGCGGCGCTGCTGTGCCTGAGCATCGCTGAGGTGAACGGCACGGCCGGACTGGGTCCGATCGGCGCCCTCGGGGTGGCGATCGCCATGCTGGTCATGATCACGGCGCTCCCGGCCCTGCTGCTCCTCGGTGGTCGGTGGGCGTTCTGGCCCTTCATCCCCCGCTACGGGTCAACCGGCAGCAGCGAGACCCAGGGGTGGTGGCGGCGTGTCGCGGATCGCGTGGGCCGCCGCCCGCGGGCCACCTGGGTCACCACCGCGGTGATCCTGGGCGTGTGCTGCCTCGGCCTTCTCTCCTACAGCCCCAGCCTCACCTCCGCTGACGACTTCCGGGGGGAGGTGCAGTCGATCCAGGGGCAGGAGATGATCAACAGCGCCTTCCCGGCAGGCGCATCGGCCCCGACCAGCGTGATCGTGCCACCCGGAGTGGATCAGGAAGCGGTGGTCGCGGCCATGACGGCGACCCCAGGAGTCAACGCCGTGAGCAAGACCGCCACGGGCCCCCCAGGCGTCCTGTATGACGTCACCCTTGATGACCCGCCGTATAGCGGCGCGGCGTATGCCACGATCGATGCCCTGCGCGCCTCGGCGAAGGCCGCGGGGGGCGATGGGGTGCTCGTGGGCGGGCCCACCGCGACCGAGGCCGATCTGGACGCAGCATCGCAGCGGGACCTCCGCCTGCTCATCCCGATCGTGCTCATCGTCGTGGTGATTATCCTCGCGCTTCTCCTGCGCGCGATCGCCGCGCCGCTGATCCTCATCGCCACGGTGATCCTGTCCTTCCTGGCGAGCCTGGGCATCGCCTGCCTGATATTCGACGTCTGGGGGTTCGCCGGTGAGAGCCCGGCGCTCGCGCTCTTCGGGTTCATCTTCCTGGTTGCCCTCGGCGTTGACTACAACATCTTCCTCATGGCGCGCGTCCGGGAGGAGACCGCCCAGCACGGCACCCGCGAGGGAATGCTGCGCGGCCTCGCCGTGACAGGTGGGGTCATCACGTCGGCTGGCGTGGTGCTGGCGGGCACGTTCGGCGTCCTCGCCGTGCTGCCGCTGGTGAGCATTACCCAGATCGGGTTCCTCGTGGCCTTTGGTGTCCTCCTGGACACACTGATCGTGCGCACGTTGCTCGTACCCGCGATCGTCCTCGACGTCGGGGATCGCACCTGGTGGCCGTCCGAGCTGTGGCGTCGCGCCACCCGGCGGCCAGACTCCTAGGCCCCGCGGTGCTCCCAGCCGAGGCGCGCGGGCGTGACGTCACGGCCCGATCGCATCGCCCGTACGCCAGGGTCACCGTCCCGTAACTGCCCGACCACCGTGAGGTGCGGCTCCAGGCCCGCAGAGGGCGGGATGGCGGCGAGCAGTTGGTAGTCCTCTCCACCGGTGGCCGCGAGGAGAGCCGGATCCACGCCCGCGGCGCCTGCCGTCGCAACCACGCCCGGGGCCATTGGCAGTGCCTCGAGGTCGATGTCCGCCGCGAGACCGGATGCGCGCGCCATCCGGTCCGCGTCGAGCAGCAGCCCATCGGATATGTCGATCATCGCCGTCGCCCCGGCCTCGGCCAGATGAACGCCGTCCGCCACCCTCGGGCGCGGGCGGAGGTGCGTCTTCACCAGCGCATCCGCCTCGGGGATCCCGGCAGCCAACGCGGGGTCGCGCAGGACCATCAAGCCCGCGGCGGACGCCCCGAGGGGGCCGGTCACCACCAGGGTGTCGCCGGGGCGTCCCGTTGAGCGGAGCACCGGTCGGATGCCCGCCGTCGGGCGACCGACGATGGCGACGGACACGGTAAGCACCGGAGACGCCGAGACGTCGCCACCGACGATGGACATGCCATGGGCGTCGGCCAGGTCCTCCATGTCGGCGTACATGGCGTCCACGTCGTCGCCCCGTACATCCTCCGGCAGCCCGAGACCGATCAGCGCGGCAACGGGGAGCGCGCCCATCGCCGCGACGTCGGAGAGATTGACGGCGAGGGCCGTGTGGGCGATGTCACCGAAGGAATGCGTTGCGCGTCGGACATGCACGCCGTCCACCACCATGTCCAGGGCGAGCACCGTTCCGTCGTCGAGCACCGCGGCGTCGTCGCCGATGCCCGTGGCCACGCCGCCCCGCACCCCCGCCCGGTCGGCGATGCGCCGGATGAGTTCGAGCTCGCCGTCCATGCTCCGACGGTACCAGCCACCTCGCCGGTGCTCGGCTACAGTCCCCCGCCGATGATTGACGAATCCACCGTCCGTCACGTGGCGCGGCTTGCCCGCCTCCGGCTGAGCCCGGAGGAGGAGCAGGTCATGCAGCAGGAGCTGTCGGGAATCCTTGGGCACATCGATGCCATCACATCGATGGACCTCGACGGGGTGCCTCCGACTACCCACGTGATCGCGCTTGAGAATGTGCTGCGGGCCGATGTCCCGCGCGACAGCCTGCCCCGCGAGGAGGCGCTGCGCGAGGCGCCGGATGTCGTGGACGACTCCTTCGGCGTGCCGAGGATGGACTGATGGCGCTGCGCGACCTCACCGCCGCCCAGCAGCTGGCGGCGCTCGCCGCGGGCGAGACCACATCGCTGGAGCTGGTGGACGCCCACCTCGCGGCCGTGGATGCGGACCCCGTGCAGGCGTTCCTCGCCGTCGATGCCGACGGTGCCCGTGCCCGTGCCCGTGAAATCGATGCGCTGCCGGAGCGCCCTCCGCTCGGGGGAGTCCCCATCGCGATCAAGGACGCGCTCTCCACGCGCGACATCGTCACGACCTCGGGATCCCGCATGCTCGAGGGCTTCCGACCGGTGTATACCGCCACGTGCGTCGACCGGCTCGAAGCCGCCGGAGCCATCGTCCTCGGGAAGACGAACATGGACGAGTTCGCCATGGGGTCGAGCACGGAGAACTCCGCGTACCAGAACACCCTGAATCCCTGGGACCACGAGCGGGTTCCCGGAGGGTCGAGTGGCGGCTCCGCGGCCTCCGTGGCCGAACGCCAGGTTCCGTGGTCGCTCGGCTCCGACACCGGCGGTTCGATCCGGCAGCCGGCGTCGCTGTGCGGAATCGTGGGGATGAAGCCAACGTACGGGGCGATTTCCCGGTACGGCCTCATCGCCTTCGCGTCATCGCTCGACCAGGTGGGCCCGTTCGCCCGCACCGTCGAGGACGCCGCGCTGCTCCTGCGCCACATGGTGGGCCGCGACCCGATGGACAGCACCTCGCTTGACTGGCCGGGTGAGATCACCGTTCCCACGGCCACGGACCTGGCCGGGGTGCGGGTCGGGGTGGTCGACGAACTCATGGGCGAGGGGGTGGAGCCGGGCGTGCGCGCCGCGGTCGAGGCGTCGCTCGGCGTCATGGAGGACCTCGGCGCCACCGTGGTCCCGGTGAGCCTGCCGAGCGCGCTCTCCGGGCTCGCCACCTACTACGTCATTGCGCCCGCGGAGTGCTCGTCGAACCTCGCCCGATTCGACGGCATTCGCTACGGGCACCCGATACCTGCGGACAACCTCCTCGACCAGTACGAGCTCACCCGCGGTGAGCTGTTCGGCCCCGAGGTGAAGCGCCGCATCATGCTGGGCACCTTCGCCCTGGCATCGGGGTACTACGACCAGTACTACGGACGCGCGCAGCGCCTGCGCACACTGATCGTGCGCGAGTTCGCGGAGGCCTTCTCCGGCGTGGATCTCCTCGCGTCGCCCACGTCCCCGACCGTCGCGTTCCCGCTGGGAGACCGCACGGCTGACCCCTACGCGATGTACATGGCGGACGTGTGCACGATCCCCGTGAGCCTGGCGGGCCTCCCCGCGATCTCTCTGCCGTGCGGCCTGGCAGACGGTCTACCCGTCGGCTTGCAGCTGGCGGGTCCTGCGTTCAGCGAGAACCGCCTGCTCGACGCGGCGCACGCCGTCGAGGGTGCGCTCGCCTTCGACACACGCCCACCGGGGTTGATGACGTGAGCGACTTCGAGCCGGTAATCGGCGTGGAGATCCACGTACAGCTGTCCACCCACACGAAGATGTTCTGCGGGTGCGCGCTGTCGTTCGGCGACCCCCCGAACACGCATACCTGCCCGGTGTGCCTCGCTCACCCCGGCGTGCTCCCGGTGGTGAACGAGGAGGCGGTCCGCAGGGCCATCCTCATCGGCCTCGCCCTGGGCTGCGAGATCGCTCCCCGGTCGATCTTCCACCGGAAGAACTACTTCTACCCGGACCTCCCGAAGGCGTATCAGGTCAGCCAGTTCGACATCCCGATCTGCGGTCGCGGCGAGTTCGTGGCCGTTCGGGACGACGGCTCGGAGATCCGCGTGGGGATCACCCGTGCGCACCTCGAGGAGGATGCCGCCAAGTTGACGCACCTCGGTGGCCGACGCGCCGGGGCAGAGGAGTCGGTAGTGGACTTCAACCGCGGGGGCACCCCGCTCGTGGAGATCGTGACCGAGCCGGATCTGCGCTCTGCGTCGGACGCTGTCACCTTCCTGCGGCAGCTGCGCCAGACCCTGCTGTTCCTCGGGGTCAGTGACTGCTCAATGGAGGAGGGGTCCATGCGGGCCGACGCCAACGTCTCCATCCGCCCGGTTGGCAGCCACGGGTTCGGGACGAAGACGGAGCTCAAGAACATGAATTCGTTCCGCTTCCTCGAGCGCGGGATCGAGGCGGAGATCACCCGGCAGGAGGGGATCCTCCGGGATGGCGGCCGTGTGTCGCAGGAGACAGTGCACTACGAGCCTGAGACCGGGCACATCACGTCGCTCCGGTCGAAGGAGGAGTCGCACGACTACCGGTACTTCCCCGAGCCGGACCTGGTGCCCGTCGCGCCCGATCCCGGCTGGGTGGGCGAACTGCGCGGCGAGTTGCCGGAGCTCCCCCTCGCGCTGCGCCGTCGCATGGTGGGGGAGATGGGGCTCACGGCCGAGGATGCCGAGGTGCTCACGGAGAGCCCTGAGCTGGTGGCGTACTTCATGGACGCGGCGGCGCTCGCCGACCCCAAGGCGTGCGCCAACTGGATCCGCGGCGAGTTGCGCGCGCAGTTGCGCGAGGTCGGGACAGAGCCGTGGGAATCCCGGGTGAGTCCCGCCCACATCGCTGCGCTGGTCGACCTACTCGGGGCGGGGACGGTGTCGGTCCCGGCCGCCAAGGAGGTGCTCGCCGGAATGATCGAGACGGGCGAGCAGCCGGACGCCGTGGTCGAGGCCAAGGGGCTCGCGCAGATGGACGAGAGCGACCTCGCTGCCGTGATCGACGCCCTCGTCGAGGCCAACCCCGATCAGGCACAGCAGCTTCGGGACGGCAAGGACAAGGTCATTGGCTTCTTCGTGGGGCAGGCGATGAAGCAGACGAATGGTCGCGCTGATCCGCAGGCGGTCCAGCGGCTCGTGCGCGCGGCCGTGCTCGGCGACTAGTCGCCCGGCGGACGCGGCGGCAGGCTGGCGGCAAACGCCAGGCATCGTTCGACCCAGATCGACAGGTCACCGTCATCGCGCGTGCCCTCAGGCCCGACGAACACATATGCGCGCATCACGCGCCCGGTGAAGTCCATCGGTCGGGTGCCGGGCATGTCAAGGGCGGACGGCACCGCGTCGTCTCCGATGCGGGCCACGAGGTCGTCGCCGACGACGCCGCAGGCCATGCGTCCGTCGAGCATCCATGCCATCCCGCCGAACATTGCGCGCCGGGTGATGCCGGTCGTCTCGGCTACGAGCGTGTCCACCCGGGCGACGAGGTCGGGGTCCGGAGCCACGGCATGAGGATTGCAGGCCATCCGTGGCCGTGCCCGCGGTGGGGTATGCTCCCGCGCCGTGACCCAGCACACCCTCTCCGTCCTCGTGGAGAACAAGCCGGGCGTGCTCTCGCGCGTCGCAGGGATGTTCACGCGACGTGGCTACAACATCGACTCGCTCGCGGTGAGCCCCACCGAGGATGAGCACCGCTCGCGCATGACCATCACGGTCGACGCCTCGCGGTTCCCCGTCGAGCAGATCACGAAGCAGCTCGACAAGCTGATCAACGTGATCAAGGTGCGTGATCTCGACCCCGAGAACATGGTGGCTCGCGAATTGGGCCTCTTCAAGGTGTCCACCGCGGAGACCCTGCGGAGCGACATCCTCGCCCTCGTGGACATCTTCAAGGGCGAGATCGTGGATGTGACGAGCGAGTCATTGATCATCCAGGCCACCGGGACCACCGCGGAGCTCGAGAACCTCGAGGAGCTCCTGCGGCGCAACGGACTGGTCGAGATGGTCCGGACCGGCGTCGTGGCACTCGGCCGCGGCGGCAAGACCACCTAGTCGAAGAAAGACCAGATGAGCGACGAGCTGAAGATGATCTACGACGCCGACGCCGACCTCGGCGCCCTCGATGGCAAGACCGTTGCCATCATCGGCTACGGCAGCCAGGGCCACGCCCACGCCCTGAACCTGAAGGAGTCGGGCGTGAACGTGGTGGTCGGGCTCAGGCCCGATTCCGCCTCGGCCGCCAAGGCCACGGCTGACGGCCTCGAGGTGCTGTCGCCGTCGGAGGCTGCCGCGAAGGGCGACCTGGTGATGATCCTCGTCCCCGACGAGATCATGGGCGATGTCTACGCGCAGGAGATCGCGGGTGGCCTCGAGCCCGGCAACATGCTGCTGTTCGCCCACGGCTTCGCCATCCACTTCGGCACCGTCACCCCGCCGGAGGGCGTGGATGTGGCCATGGCGGCCCCGAAGGGCCCCGGCCACCTGGTGCGCCGCCAGTACACCGAGGGCAAGGGCGTGCCCGGACTCATGGCCGTCGAGGTCGACGCCACCGGCAACGCCGACGCCCTGGTGCGCGCCTACTGCAAGGGCATCGGCTGCACGCGCGCGGGCGTGATCCCCACCACGTTCCGCGACGAGTGCGAGAGCGACCTCTTCGGCGAGCAGGTGGTGCTGTGCGGCGGGCTCACCGAGTTGGTGCGCGCCGGCTTCGACACCCTCACCGACGCGGGCTATCCGCCCGAACTGGCCTACTTCGAGTGCCTGCACGAGGTGAAGCTCATCGTCGACCTCATGTACGAGAAGGGGATCGCGGGCATGCGGTACTCCATCTCGAACACCGCGGAGTACGGGGACCTGACCCGCGGCACGCGCATCATCACCGAGGACACCCGCGCCGAGATGCGGAAGATCCTCGCCGAGATCCAGAGCGGGGAGTTCGCGAAGGAGTGGATCGCCGAGTACAAGGCCGGCCTCCCGAACTTCACGGCGACGGCGGAGGCGCAGGCCGAGCACCCGATCGAGGTGACCGGCAAGAAGCTCCGCGGAATGATGGACTGGATCGACACCGAGTTCTGAGCACCGGGGGTTCCTGCATATGAGTGAGTCCCCTCGCATCCTCGTCACCGAGAAGATCGCGGACGCCGGGATCGACGTCCTGAGGTCGGTGGGCGACGTGGACGTCGAGCTCGACTGGACCGCCGAGGAGCTCGCGGCGGCCATTGACCCGTACGACGCCCTCGTAGTGCGCAGCGCGACAAAGGTGACTGCGGACCTCATCGCGCGGGCCGGGAACCTGCGCGTGGTCGGGCGGGCGGGGACCGGCGTGGACAACGTCGATGTCACCGCGGCCACGGAGCGGGGCATCGTCGTGGTAAACGCCGCGGGGAGCAACGCGGTGTCGGCCGCCGAGCACGCCATCGCCCTCATGCTGGCCCAGGCCCGGAACATCCCCCAGGCGCACGGGGCGCTGGTCGAGGGCCGCTGGGAGCGGTCACGCTTCGGCGGGATCGAGGTGACCGGCAAGACCCTGGGGGTGATCGGCTTCGGGAACATCGGGCAGCTGGTGGCCGAGCGCGCCCAGGGCCTCGCGATGCAGGTCATCGCCTACGACCCGTTCGTGGCGGATTCGCGCTACCGCGAGATGGGCATCGAGAAGGCCGAATCACTTGACGACCTGTATGCCCACGCGGACTTCATCACCCTGCACATGGCCTCGACGCCCGAGACGCGTGGCTTCATGAACGCCGAGGCCTTCGGGAAGATGAGGGACGGCGTGCGGATCATCAACGACGCCCGCGGCGACCTGATCGTCGAAGCAGACCTGGTCGCGGCCGTCGAGTCGGGCAAGGTCGCCGGGGCGGCCATCGACGTGTTCCCGGACGAGCCCGCGACGGAGAGCCCGTACTTCGGCGTCGACGGAATCGTGGTCACCCCGCACCTCGGTGCATCAACGGGCGAGGCCCAGGAGCGCGCGGGGATCGCGTGCGCGCAGCAGGTGGCCGCAGCCCTCACAGGCGGAACGGTCACGAGCGCCGTGAACATGCCGGTGGTGTCGGCCGAGACGATGGCGACGATCGGGCCGTTCCTGCCGCTCGCCCGTCACCTGGGCCAGCTCGCCGCCGGGCTCGCCGGGGGGATCACCGGTGCGATCGAGGTCACCGCGGAGGGAGCCATCGCCGAGCACGACACCCGCCTCCTGGTGACGTCGGTTCTGGCAGGCGCCCTCACCGGGCACACCGTCGAGGCCGTGAACATGGTCAACGCCCAGGACCGCGCCCGGGAGCGGGGCATCGAGTGGACCGAGAGCACGTCGCCCGCGCCAACCGACTACACCAGCCAGCTCACGGTGGCCATCGGGGACGTGTCGGTGGTGGGCACGACCGTCGGCCAGACCGACCGCCCGCGGCTGGTGGAGGTGCTCGGCCAGCCGATCGAGCTCGAGCTGGCGGAGCATGTGGGCATCCTGCAGTACCGGGATGAGCCCGGGAAGATCGGAACCGTGGGCACGGTCATGGCCCTTGACGGCATCAACATCGCCTCGATGGCCGTTGGACGGTCCACCATCGGGCAGCAGGCCACCATGGGGGTCACTGTGGACAGCCCCGTGCCGCAGAAGGCGCAGGACCATATCGCCGACGCCTGCGACGCAAAGGTGTGGTTCGTCACGCTTACCGTGTGACCGGCGCGTGGCGGCCGCTGGCCCGTCCCGCGCACGTGCGCTAACCTGACCCCGATGAGCGCCACCGCGAACACGAACCTCCTGGCCGGTCGCGGCACTCTGGGCGCCCTTCTGCTCCTCCCCCGGTAGGGGGAGCGAACCGACACCCACGCCCGGATGCGCCGGGCACCGGATCAGTCCACACGAGCCAGGAGGAAGCCCCCGTGCCGGCCGACGACGCCAGCCGAGACGACGCCAAGCGCGTCACATTCTTCGATACGACCCTTCGCGATGGGGAGCAATCGCCGCGCATCCACCTGAACCTCCGGGAGAAGGTGGAGATCGCACAACAGCTCGCGCGTCTCGGCGTGGACGTGATCGAGGCCGGCTTCCCGATCTCATCGCCCGGTGACCTCGAGGGGGTGCAGGCGGTCGCGCGCGAGGTGGAGGGGCCGACCATCGCGGGCCTTGCCCGTGCCAACGAGAAGGACATCGCCGTGGCCTGGGAGGGCGTGCGCGATGCCGCGCGCCCGCGAATCCACACCTTCATCGCGACGTCGGACATCCACATGGCCCACAAGTTGCGCATGGACCGGGCCCAGGTCCTGGCCACGGCCATCGACGCCGTGAAGCTGGCCGTGAGCCTGAGCCCCGACGTGGAGTTCTCATGTGAGGACGCAACCCGGTCGGACCCCGCGTTCGTGGCCGAGGTGATCGGGGCGGCAATCGCCGAAGGCGCCGGAACTATCAACATCCCTGACACGGTCGGCTACACGATGCCCACGGAGTTCCAGCGTTTCCTGCTGGAGCTGTACGAGAGGGTGCCCTCCCTCGAGGGCGTGACCCTGTCGGTGCACTGCCATAACGACCTCGGGCTCGCGGTGGCGAACTCTCTCGCGGGGATGGAGGTGGGCGCACGGCAGGTTGAGGTATGCGTCAACGGCATCGGTGAGCGCGCGGGCAATGCGAGCCTCGAGGAGATGGCGATGATCCTGCGCACGCGCGCCGAGGACCTCGGCGGCCTGTGGTCCGGGATCGAGACGACCGAGATCACCCGGGCGAGCCGGATGGTGAGCCGCCTGACCGGATACGAGATCCAGCCAAACAAGGCGATCGTGGGGCGGAACGCCTTCGCGCATGAGGCGGGCATCCACCAGCACGGCGTACTGGCCAACCCCCTCACGTACGAGATCATGGACGCTCAGAGCGTGGGGCTCATGAAGAGCGAGCTGGTGCTCGGCAAGCATTCGGGCCGGCACGCACTGCGCCAGGCGCTGACGGACCTCGGGTATGAACTTGACGCCGACGCCCTCAACGAGGCGTTCCGGCGCTTCAAGGAGGTCGCCGACCGAAAAGGCGAGCTGACCGCGATGGACCTCGAGGCGCTCATGGAGGACGAGATGCGGGTGGACCACGCGCACTCGCTGGAGCTGCGGGACATCTCCTTCGCCGGTGAGTCAGGGGAGAAGGCCACGGCCCGCGTGCTCGTGCGCGGGTCCGATGGCGAGGAGTACGCAGGGGAGGGCGCAGGTGACGGGCCGGTGGCGGCGATCATCGGCGCCATCGATGCGGCGGTCGGGTCGGCCGGCACGCTCCTGGAGTACTCGGTATCAGCCGTGACCGATGGTCCCGATGCACTGGGCGAGGCGCGCGTGCTGTGCGAGCTGAACGGTCGGCAGTTCACGGGCCAGGGCGTATCGCCCGACGTGCTCGAGGCGAGCGCCATCGCATACCTGCGGGCGGTGACGGCCAGCCGTCACGCCGACCAGACCGAGAGGATGGCCGAGAGCGGCGTCTAGCCGCCCGGCCGGGAAGAGAGAGGACGACGGCAGTGGGAGCGACCCTGTTTCGGAAGGTGTGGGACCTTCACGAGGTGGTGGCGGAGGGCCCTGACGGGCCGGCCATCATCTACATCGACCTGCACCTCGTGCACGAGGTGACCTCGCCGCAGGCCTTCGACGGCCTGCGCATGGCTGGTCGCGCCGTGCGTCGCCCCGATCGCACCCTGGCGACGGTGGACCACAATGTCCCTACCGTGGGGCGCGAGAAGGGGATCGAGGATGATCTCTCCCGCCTTCAGGTCGAGGCGCTTGAGCGGAACGCCGCCGAGTTCGGAATCCCGCTCTTCTCGCTGACCAGCCCGCGCCAGGGAATCGTGCACGTGATCGGTCCGGAGCTTGGCTTTACCCAGCCGGGCATGACGATCGTGTGCGGCGACAGCCACACGTCCACCCATGGGGCGTTCGGGGCACTCGCGTTCGGCATCGGCACGAGCGAGGTGGAGCACGTGCTGGCAACCCAGACGCTGCCGCAGGCCATGCCCCGCACGATGCGCATCAACTTCGAGGGTGAGATGCCCCGCGGGGTCGTGGCCAAGGACCTGATTCTCGGTGCGATCGGCCAGATGGGCGTGTCGGGCGCGCAGGGGCACGTGGTGGAGTACGCAGGATCGGCCATTCGCGACCTGACCATGGAAGGCCGGATGACCGTCTGCAACATGTCCATCGAGGGGGGTGCGCGCGCGGGGATGGTTGCCCCTGACGACACCACTTTCGCGTACGTCGAGGGGCGCATGGCCGCACCCGACGACTTCGCGACCGCCGTCGACCGCTGGCGGGACCTCCCGTCCGACCCGGACGCCGAGTTCGACCGCGAAATGCATGTGGATGTGCCCTCGCTGGTGCCGCAGGTCACCTGGGGGACCACCCCGGGCATGGTGGCGCCCATCACGGGGCGCGTGCCCACCCCCGAGCAGTACGACGATCCGACGGACCAGGAGGCCGTACGGCGCTCGCTGGAGTACATGGGGCTCGCCGGCGGCGAGGCGATGGAGGACATCGCGATCGACACCGTCTTCCTGGGCTCCTGCACGAATGGGCGAATCGAGGACCTGCGCGCGGCCGCTGAGGTGGTCGAGGGGCACGCCGTCAAGAGCGGCCTTCGGGCGATGGTGGTACCCGGCTCGATGGCGGTGAAGGCCCAGGCCGAGGAGGAGGGGCTCGATGAGGTCTTCCGCCGCGCAGGGTTTGAGTGGCGCGATGCGGGCTGCTCGATGTGCCTGGGGATGAACCCCGACATCCTGGAGCCCGGGGAGCGGTGCGCCAGCACGAGCAACCGAAACTTCGAGGGCCGTCAGGGCAAGGGCGGCCGCACCCACCTCGTCAGCCCCGCCATGGCTGCTGCGGCCGCCATCACGGGCCACCTGGTGGATGTCCGCACGTTCGACGCCGCCCTCGCGGGCGCCTAGGGGGAACCATGGACCCGATCACCATCGTCACGTCGAAGGTGGCCCCGCTGGACCGGGCCGACGTCGACACCGACCAGATCATCCCGAAGCAGTTCCTCAAGCGCATCGAGCGCACGGGCTTCGGGGAGTTCCTCTTCTTCGACTGGAAGGAGGAGGACTTCTACATCCTCGACCGCCCCGAGTATGAGGGCGCGCGGATCCTCGTGGCCGGTCGCAACTTCGGGTGCGGCTCATCACGCGAGCACGCTCCGTGGGCCATCCAGGACTACGGCTTCGATGTGGTCATCGCCCCGTCGTTCGCCGATATCTTCCGCACCAACTGCACGAAGATCGGCATGTTGCCCGTGGTCCTCCCCGAGGATGATGTGCGGACGATCATGCGGGAGGCCATCGACGCTCCCGGGACCGAGATGACCGTGGATCTCGAGGAGTGCGCGGTGACCTTCCCCGATGGACGGAGCGTCGAGTTCCACATCGAGGACAGCGTCCGCGACCGGCTCGTCAACGGCTGGGACGACATCGGCCTCACGATGCTGAAGGACGCCGAGATCGCCGACTACGAGGCGACCCGCGAGCGCCAGGGGCCGACGACCACGGTGCTGCTGTAGGCCATCCACCCCGTCCAGGCGTGGACGGGGTGGATGGAGGCGCAGCCTCAGCGGCGCGCGGGCTTCGGGATCCTCGTGGTACGCACCTGGCAGCTAGCGCCCGAGCAATCCTTGAGTCGCTGCCACTCGCGGATGAGGGCAGCACGGGTGCGTCGGTACGCCGGGTCTGATGCCCGTGAGTTGAGCTGGAACGGATCTGCAACGAGGTCGTACAGCTCCTCGCTGCCGTCCTCATATCGCCACCATGACCAATGCGGGGTGCGCACGCCGTTGAACAGCGGCAGGGTGTCGCCATTGGGCGCCTGCTGTGGCCCGCTTTCGAGAAGCATGGTTCGTGGCGTCGCCGGGCCGGTGCCGGTGAGGACCGGCTTCAGCGAGACCCCATCGGGCTGGCGTCCCGTCGGCGTGACCCCCGCGAAGTCGAGGACGGTCGGTGCCACGTCGATGAGGGACACAAGCGACGAGTTGACCTCGCCGGGCGTGACCCCGGGGCCGGCGACGATGAGCGGAATCCGCAGCGAGGGCTCGTAGGGGAAGTACTTGCCCTTCTTGATGCGGTGCTGACCGAGCATGTAGCCGTTGTCACCCATGAAGACGATGATGGTGTTGTCCAGCTGTCCGGTCTGCTTCAGGGTCGCCACAAGGCGCGCCACGCCCCGGTCGACGGACATCAGCGAGCGCTTGCGTTGCCTGTTGTCCTCGATGAGGTCCTGGATCTCTTCCTTGGTGAGACTGGGAAGCCCCGCCACGTAGGTGCCCTTGTCGCTGGTGTCAGCCTCGTTGAAGCTGGGTGAGGCCATGGTGTCCAGGGGGAGGTTGGGGATTTTGTTGCGGTCCCTGGGGTGCGGTCGCGGCGGGATGCTCTGAATGGCCGACGACTGGCTCGTGTCGTCCATGTCGACGTCGCGCGGGTTGATCGTGGTGCGGAGCGGAAGAGTCTCCACATGCGGAGCCAGGAAGGCGATCTGCATGTAGAACGGTGACGGATTTGCCGCCTGCCGGCGGATCGCGCCCTGGGCGATCTGGGTGTAGACGGTGGTCTGGTACTTCTTCGGGTTCTCGACCTGGAAGACGCCGTAGCGGGTCTGCCCACCGTCGTGGTTCACCCTGTACCCGTACATCTGGTAAGTCGATGGATCTGCTGATCCGAACCACTCCGACCAGCCGATGGGTGTGTTCCGGGTTGGCTTGTTGTACCAGCCATATCCGTTGATGTACTTCCCGATGTGGATGGTGTGGTACCCGGCATCCTTGAGCCATGCCCCGATCGATGAGGTGGCCTGCTTCTCCCACGCCACGAACCCGCCCGCGGGCGGAAAATTCGCGCTGACCCCGTTGTTGTGCGGGTAGGCGCCGGTCATCATCGCGGCCCGGGACGGGCAGCAGATCGCGAAGGGCGTGACCGCTGAGGTGAACTTCACCCCTCTGGAGGTGATGAGCGACCGCACGTTGGGCATGACGTCGAGGTCCGCAAGGGTTTGGTCGTCCGTCTGGATGACAAGGACGTTCGGGCGGCCATCCGTGGCGCCGAGCGCCGTGGATGTGGCGGTGGCCCCGAGGGCCAGGCCGCTGATGACCGTGATCGCGAGGAGCCCTCTGAGCCGCATAACAGACCTTTCGTGGAATCCGTGCGCGACCCACCCTACTCGGCCACCGAGCCCTGTGCAGATGCGGCAGTCCGGGTCGTCGGACGCAGGCCTGAGCGGGCGCGACCTCATCCGGGCATGCGACCCCGGTGGTAGGTTGCGCCGCGTTCAGGTCGACACGGAGGGACGATGCGCGAGGTCAAGGTTGTGTTGCTGCCCGGGGACGGCATCGGCCCGGAGGTGATCGGTGAAGCCCGGCGGCTCGTGGACCACGTTGCGCCGCTGGACGGCATCACGGTCACATGGGAGTCCCACGCGGTGGGGGGCTGCGCGATTGACGCCTACGGCATCCCACTGCCGGACGGCGTGATGGAGGAGTGCCAGGAGGCTGACGCGGTGCTCCTGGGCGCCGTGGGCGGCCCCAAGTGGGACACCACGAATCCCGACGACCCGCGCCCGGAGCAGGCGCTTCTCGCCCTTCGCGCCGGGCTCGGGCTGTTCGCCAACCTGCGCCCGGTGAAGCCCATCCCGTCGCTGTACGAGAGCAGCCCGCTTCGCACCGATCGCATCGAGGGCACCGACCTCCTGGTGGTGCGAGAGCTCACCGGCGGCATCTACTTCGGCACGAGTGGGCGCGAGGGCGACAGTGCCTTCGACACGTGCACCTACAGCCGGGCAGAAGTGCGACGCGTGGCGGAGGTGGCCTTCGAGTCGGCGCTCGCCCGGCGCCGCAAGGTGACGTCGGTCGACAAGGCCAACGTGCTTGAGAGCTCCCGCCTCTGGCGCGATGAAGTGATGCGCGTGGCGGAGGAGCACCCGGATGTCGAGCTGGAGCACATGCTGGTGGACAACGCCGCCATGCAGCTGGTCAGTCGGCCGGCCGATTTCGACGTGATCGTGACCGAGAACATGTTCGGTGACATCCTCTCGGATGAGGCCGCGATGATCAGCGGGTCGATCGGCCTGCTCCCGTCCGCGAGCCTCGGGGGACACGGTCCGGGGCTGTACGAGCCGGTCCATGGATCGGCCCCGGATATTGCCGGGCAGGGGATCGCGAACCCTATAGCCACATGTCTTTCGGCGGCGATGATGCTTCGCTACTCCCTCGACGCCCCAGCGGGCGCGGATGCGATCGAGACGGCCGTGGACCAGGTGCTGTCCGTGGGTCACAGCACCCGGGACCTGGGCGGCGCGTGCTCGACGCATGAAATGGGTGAGCTGCTGATCTCCGCGGCGGGCTAGACTTCACCGGATACCCGGGCACACGTGCCCGGGCACACCCTCATATGGAAGGGCCACTGCAGGATGGAAGCCGACAAGATCTGGATGAACGGGTCGCTCGTGGACTGGGCCGATGCCACTGTCCATGTGCTCACGCACGCCCTTCACTACGGCACGTCGGTGTTCGAGGGCATCCGCGCCTATGCCACCGACGAGGGTCCGGCCGTCTTCCGTCTGGACCAGCACCTGGGCAGGCTGGAGCGCTCCGCGGCCCAGTACTTCATGCCGCTGCCGTTCTCGCACGAGGACCTGCGCACCGCCGTGCACCAGGTGATCTCCGCGAACGGCCTCAGCGAGGCGTACATCCGTCCGATCGCCCTGCGGGGGTACGGCGTGATGGGGCTGAATCCCGTCGAGGCACCCGTCGACGTGGCGATTGCCGCATGGGTGTGGGGCGCGTACCTCGGCGAGGATGGCCTCAAGCACGGCATCAAGGCCAAGATCTCCAGCTGGCGGCGGATCGGCAACAACACGATTCCCGCCACCGCCAAGGCCGGTGGGCAGTACCTCAACTCCATCCTGGCGAAGATGGAGACGCAGCTTGCGGGCTATCAGGAGGCCATCCTGCTCAATGAGCTCGGCATGGTCACCGACGGGTCGGGCGAGAACATCTTCGTGGTGAAGGACGGCGTGGTCAGCACTCCGCCGATCTCGGCGTCGATCCTCGAGGGGATCACCCGCAACTCGATCATGGAGATCGCGCGGGCTGAGGGCTATGAGGTGGTCGAGCGCGACCTCGCGCGCGCCGAGCTCTACCAGGCAGACGAGGTGTTCGTGACAGGAACGGCCGCCGAGGTGTGCCCCGTGCGCTCGGTCGACGACCACCTCATCGGCGAGCCGGGCCCGGTCACCCAGCAGTTGCAGTCGGTGTTCCACGAGGTGGTGCACGGTCGGGACGCCCGGTGGGCGCACTGGCTGGACCACGTGACGGCGGCGACGCCGGCCGGCTGATGGAGCGCATCCTCCTCTACGACACCACGCTGCGCGATGGCATGCAGCGGGAGGGCATGAGCCTCTCCGTGGGGGAGCAGCTGCAGGTGGCCCTGCGGCTCGCGGACGTGGGCCTCGATGTGATCGAGGCCGGTTTCCCGTCGTCCAATCCCAAGGACTCACAGCTCTTCGACCTGCTCGAGCAGGAGGATCTCGGCGACACCCGCATCGCGGCCTTCGGCATGACCCGCCGGCGCGCCACCGCGCCGGACCAGGACCCGGGCCTGCAGATCATGGTCGAGTGCTTCGCGCCTGTGGCGACCATCGTCGGGAAGACGTGGGACCTGCACCTGCAGAAGGTGACCAAGGTCTCCCGCGAGGAGAATCTCGCGATGATCGGCGAGTCGGTGGCGTTCCTCCTGGCCGAGGGGAAGGACGTCTTCTACGACGCCGAGCACTTCTTCGATGCCTACCGCGAGCACCCCGACTACGCCCTCGAGTGCCTGCGGGCAGCCCACGCGAACGGTGCATCATGGGTGGTCCTGTGCGATACCAACGGCGCCACTCTTCCGATGGACGTCGAGCGGATCGCTGGCGAAGTGGTCGCCGCGCTGCCCGATGCGCACATCGGAATCCACACGCACAACGATGCCGAGTGTGCCGTGGCCAACTCGCTGGCCGCCGTGGAGCAGGGCGCCCGTCAGGTGCAAGGCACCATCAACGGCTGGGGCGAGCGGTGCGGCAACGCCAACCTGGTGTCCATCGCCCCGTCGCTCGCGCTCAAGATGGGCTACGAGGTGCTGCGGCCCGGCGGGCTCGAGGAGCTCACGCGGCTCTCTCACTGGGCAGCGGAGACCGCCAACCTTCCGCCGGACGCCTGGGCGCCGTACGTGGGAGCCAATGCCTTCGCGCACAAGGGGGGCATGCACGTGGCCGGGATGGTCGCCGACCCGCGTACCTTCGAGCACATCGACCCATCCCTCGTGGGCAACGAGCGCGGGATGAAGGTGAGCGAGCTCTCCGGCCGGCACGTCGTGCTCGAGCGGGCGCGTGACGCGGGCATCGATATCGAGGCCGACCCGGATCTCGCACCCCGGATCCTCGCCCGGATCAAGGAGCTCGAGCACGAGGGGTACCACTTCGAGGTGGCTGATGCGTCGTTCACGATCCTCCTGGAGAGGGAGGCGGGGGTGCATGAGCCGGTGTTCGTGCTCGAGTCCTTCCGCGTCATCACCGAGCGTGACGAGACCGGCGGGGTGGTCACCGAGGCAACGGTCCGCCTGCACCACGACGGGGAGCGCCTGGTCGCCACGGCTGAGGGCAATGGTCCCGTGAACGCCCTCGACACTGCGCTGCGCCAGGCCCTGGCGGGTCGCGTGCCGGGGCTCGAGCAGATCTCGCTCGTCAACTTCAAGGTGCGCATCCTCGACGAGGGGCACGGCACCGACGCGACCACGCGCGTACTCATCGACTCCACCGACGGCACCTCCACCTGGTCGACCATGGGCGTCAACCAGAACGTCATCGCCGCCTCGTGGGATGCCCTGGTGGACAGCCTCGACTACGGCGTGCGACGCGCGGCCGTGCCGAGCACCGCCGGGGCGCGGGAGGCGTGAGCGCCGAGGACATGATCCCCCTCGCCAGGCCCGTGATCGGCGATCGCGAGCGCGAGTTGGTGGACGAGGTGCTGCGGTCGCGGCAACTGTCGCTCGGGCCTGTGGTCACGCGGTTCGAGGAGATGTGGGCCGATCGCATCGGCACCCGCCATGCGGTGGCATGCTCGTCGGGCACGGCGGGCCTGCACTGCTGCCTGCATGCGCTCGGCCTGGGCCCGGGTGACGAGGTGATCACATCCTCGTTCTCGTTCGTGGCATCGGCCAACGTCATCCTCTACACAGGCGCCACGCCCGTGTTCGCCGAGGTCGACCCGCTCACGTTCAACATGAACCCGGCCGCCGTGGAGGCGGCGATCACACCACGCACCAAGGCAATTCTGATCGTGGACATCTTCGGCTACCCCGCTGACGTGCCCGCCCTTGTGGACATCGCCCGGCGGCACGGCCTCGCGATCGTGGAGGACGCCTGCCAGAGCATCGACGGCGACTTCAACGGGCGGAAGATGGGTACGTTCGGTCATCCGGCGGTATATGGGTTCTACGCCAACAAGCAGCTGACCACGGCAGAGGGTGGGGTCGTGCTCACCGATGACGAGGACCTCTATCGGCTGCTGAAGAGCCTCACCAATCAGGGGCGCTCTGACGATGGTGCCTGGCTGGTGCACTCGCGGCTCGGGTTCAACTACCGGCTGTCCGACGTGCACGCGGCAATCGGGGTCGCCCAGATCGAGCGGCTCGACTGGATGCAGGATGCGCGTGCCCGTGTGGCGGGGATGTACCAGGACCGGATGGAGCAGGTGGATGGGGTCACGCCCATGTACGAGGGTCCGCAGCGTCGGTCGTGGTTCGTCTATGCGCCCCGGCTCGATACGGATCTCGACCGCGATGCGATCATCGGGCGGCTCGAGGCGGAGGGCGTCTCCGCCAAGCCGTACCTTCCCTGCATCCACCTGCAGCCGTACTACCGGGAGGCGCACGGTCACGAGCCGGGTGAGCTCCCGATCACCGAGGCGATCAGCGCGTCGACCATCGCGCTGCCGTTTTTCTGCGAGATGACGGAGGAGCAGGTCGACCGGGTGTGCTCCACGATCGACCGGGCGATCCAGGCCGAACGGGCCAGCGCAGCGGGCACGGTGGGAGCGGGGGCGGCATGAGCGGCGACGCGTCGCGGCTGTGGGGTGGCCGGTTTGACGGTACCCCTGCGGAGGCGTTCGACGCGCTCAACGATTCCCTTCCCGTGGACCAGAGGTTGTGGCGCGAGGACATCCGCGGATCCCGGGCACACGCGCGGATGCTCGGCGCGCAGGGAATCATCCCCGCGGAGGACGCTGCCGCGATAGACGCGGGCCTCGCGCAGGTGGAGGCCGAGCTCGCATCGGGCGCGTTCACGTTCCAGCCGGGGGATGAGGATATCCATACCGCCGTCGAGCGCCGGCTCACCGAGATCGCGGGAGACGCCGGCCGGCGATTGCACACCGGACGGAGTCGCAATGATCAGGTGATCACCGACACCCTGATGTGGCTGCGGAGCCGGTGCGCCGCGCAGGCCGAGGCGCTGCGTGACCTGGCGCGGACGATCATCGCCCAGGCGCGGGATCATGTCGACACGCTCATGCCGGGCTACACGCACCTGCAGCGCGCCCAGCCCGTGCGGCTCGCGCATCATCTGCTCGCGTATGCATGGATGTTCGACCGCGACCATCGGCGCCTCGTCTTTGCCATGGAGGCCGCGGGGGAGAGCCCCTTGGGCAGCGGTGCCCTGGCAGGAAGCGGCTTCCCGGTGGATCGTGCGATGACCGCGGGCGAACTGGGTTTCACCGGGACCACGCCGAACAGCATGGACGCCGTGGGCAGCCGCGACGCGCTTCTGGACTACCTGGCGTTCGCCGCGCAGCTGGGCGTCCATCTCTCGCGGCTCGGCGCCGAGTTCGTCTGGTGGTCATCGGAGGAAGCCGGGTTCGTCGAGATCGACGACGCGTATGCGTCGGGATCGTCGATGCTCCCGCAG
>JAPOLI010000014.1 GCA_029977205.1 bacterium | reverse complement strand
CTCGTCGCATCCTGGGGCTGGAGTCGGTCCCAAGGGTTGGGCTGTTCGCCCATTAAAGCGGTACGCGAGCTGGGTTCAGAACGTCGTGAGACAGTTCGGTCCCTATCCGGTGTACGCGCAGGAACATTGAGAGGATTTCTCCCTAGTACGAGAGGACCGGGATGAACAGACCTCTGGTGTATCAGTTGTCGTGCCAACGGCATAGCTGGTTAGCTACGTCTGGACGGGATAACCGCTGAAAGCATCTAAGCGGGAAGCCCACCTCGAGATGAGATTTCCCATCCCCTTGAGGGAGTAAGGGTCCAGGTAGACCACCTGGTTGATAGGCGGTATGTGGAAGCGCAGTAATGCGTGGAGCAGAGCCGTACTAATACCCCGAGGGCTTGAATTTATACCTACGTCGCTGTGCAGTCTTGAGGGTTCACCCTCATGCGTTCCCGGTGGTCACGGCGAGCGGGATACACCTCTTCCCATTCCGAACAGAGTCGTTAAGCCGCTCAGCGCCGATGGTACTCCGGACTCACGTCCGCGGGAGAGTAGTTCGCTGCCGGGATTCATCATGCGAAGGGCCGCCTGAGGGCGGCCCTTTTGCGTAGGCGGGACAGCGGCCCGGACGTGGCAGCGTCCCGCCGCCGTGCCCTCGTCGCGCCCGTCTGCGCGCCCGGCGCGATAGGCGGTGTGGTGGCCGGGTGGCTGTAGCATCGGCACATGTCCGAGCCACCGCCTGAGCTTGAAGCGATCATCGTTGGGGGTGGGCTTGCCGGCCTGAGTACCGCGTTGCGCCTGTGCGAGGGCGGAGTCGCCACGATGGTTCTCGAGGCCGGCCCGGAGGTCGGGGGCCGGGCCCGCACCCTGGACGTTGGCGGCGAACCCGTCGACCGCGGGTTTCAGTCGTTGTTCACGGCGTACCCGGCCACCTCGCGCATGTTGCGGGACATCGGGATCCGGAAGCGTGACCTGATCGCGTTCGATCGAGGCGCGGTAGTGCACGACGGCACCCGCTGGTCCAGGATGGGGACGTCGGTGCGCGGCACCCTCGGGTTCGAGTGGTTCTCGGCCGCTGACACCGCCCGGCTCGCGCGGCTGGGAGCCGAGGTGGCGGCGGTGCCCTCAGGTGCGCTCCTCGCCGGCACCGAGCGTGGTCTCGATACCCATGAATACCTCGTCAGTAAGGGATTTTCTGACCAGGCCATCGCAGGCTTCTTCCGCCCCCTGTTCGGCGTGATCACTGCCGACCCCGGATTGCACAGTGACGCCGCGTACTTCCGCTTCCTCATGAAGATGCTCCTGCGCGGGCGGGCGGTGGTTCCCGTCGCCGGCCACGGCATGATCGCGTCCTGGGCCGCGGCGGCGGTGGAGCAGCGGGGCGGTCAGGTGCGCTGCCGTGCACGGGTGAGCGAGATCGTGACGGACGAGGACGATCGTGGGCAGGCCGTCGGCGTGCGGGTGGATGGTGAGGTGATCCGGGCGCGAACGGTGGTCGTGGCCACGGAGGCGCCCGCTGCCCGCGCGCTCTTGGCGGATCTGGATCGCCAGACCGCGCGGGCGCTTGACTTGCGGCCGCGCGGAGTGACCACTCTGGTGTACTCGCTGAGGACGTCCCTGTACGCCGGACGCACGATCATCCTGAACGGGGCTCCGGATGATGGTCTGGCCGGGGCAGGTCGCGACGGGGAGCACGGGCGGGCACCGCGCATTGACCTGGTGTGCCAGGAGTCCAACCTTCTCCGACCCGGAATGGGCGATGGCGCCCGGCTGCTGGCGACATCCGTGCATGGGGATGCGGACGCCCCAGATCCGGACGTGCTGGCCGCAGGCATGGAGACGCTCGCATCCACCTGGAATCGCGGCTTCCCGTGGGCGGAGGTGGCCGAACTGGTGGACGTGGTGGTGCACCCGTGGGCCCAGTTCGCGGTGCCGCCGGGCGTGCGCGAGGACCTGCCGGATGCGGGAACCGGTGTCGACAACGTGTTCCTGGCGGGCGACGTCACGATGCATCCGTCCGTGGAGGGCGCAGTCGGGAGCGGCGAGCGCGCGGCACGGGTGGTGCAGGGGTACCTCGCCCGCCATCCGTCAGGCGGGGCCTGACAGGGTGTCAGGGCAGTCGGGACGCTGGGATTCAGGCAGGGGGGCGGTGCGTGCCCGCCTTCCGGCGCTCGAGGCCGAGACGTACCTCAACACCGGCGGGGCCGGCCCCCTGCCCGACCGTGCGGCGGAGGCCATGCGGGCGATGGTGGACATTCAGGTGGCCCGGGGCCGGATGAGCGAGCGGGCTGTGGAGGACGGCCGGGCACGGCAGGCCGCGCTCCGCGCCATGGTCGGACGGGTCGTCGGACGCCCTGCCGCGGAGATCGCCATCGCGCAGAGCTCCACCCACGCGATGAACGTGGTGATCTGGGGGCTCGGGCTCAGGCGCGGCGACAACGTCGTGACGACCAATATGGAGCACCCGGGCCTCGCGGTTCCCCTGGCGACCGCCGCCGCCCGGGCGGGTGCGACCGTGCGGATGGTGGATGTGGGGGACGGGAGCGGTCCCCTCGAGGAGGCGGTGGGCCGGGTGATCACCACGCGGACGCGGCTCGTGGCCCTCTCGCATGTGTCGTGGATGACCGGTGCGGTGCTCGATGTTGAGGGTGCCGCCCGCGCGGCCTCATCAGTGGGGGCCATAACGCTCGTGGACGGCGCCCAGGGCGCCGGTGCGGTGCCCGTGACGCCGGTGGACTGGGGGATCCAGGCATACGCCATGCCGGCGCAGAAGTGGCTGCTCGGTCCGGAAGGGCTTGGGGCGCTCTGGATCGCTCCGGAGATGCTGGACCGGATCGCGGTCACTACGGCGGGCTACGAGACCGGAGAGGATCATGGGTGGGATGGCTCGGTCGCCATGCACGGGGATGCCCGTCGATACGAGGCGTCGACCTTCCCCGAGATCCTGCTGGCGGGGTGGACGGCATCCCTCGAGTGGCTGGACGGCCTCGGGTGGTCGCGGGTGCATGAGGGAACCCGCGAGGCGGCTCGCGCGTGTCGCGAGGCCATGGCGGGAACGCGCGGGGTGCGGCTCGATCCGCCCACCGATGCGGATTCCGGGCTCGTGGCGTTCTCGGTGCCCGGCACGGCCGCGGAGCAGGTCGCGGCGGCCCTGTCTGCCCGGGGGGTCGTCGTGCGGCCGCTTCCCCCGCCGGGCGGCCTGCGGGCATCGTGCGGGTTCTTCACGAACGCAGGGGATATCGAGCGACTCACGGAGGTCTTGGGCGACGTCGCGGCGTGTTAGCGTCCCGCTTTGTGAGCCAGCAGTTCGTGATCCAGGGCGGGCACGCGCTGGCCGGCACCGTTACCCCCACAGGTAACAAGAACGCCGCCCTGCCGATCCTCGCCGCCACGCTCCTCACCGATGAGGAGGTCATCCTCGAGAACGTCCCCGACATCCTGGACGTTCACGCCATGGTGGCCATCCTCGATGACATCGGTGTATCGGTCCGCGAGGAGCCCGATGGGGCGCTGGCGTTCCGGGCCGAGACGATTCGCAGCACCGATCTCGATCCCGAGCTGTGCAGGCGCATTCGCGCGTCCGTCCTGCTCGCGGGTCCGCTGCTCGCGCGCGCTGGCGCGCTGGCCCTTCCGATGCCCGGGGGGGACTTCATCGGGCGTCGGCGCATTGACACGCACCTCGTGGGCTTCCGGGCCCTCGGGGCAGAGGTGGACCAGATCGATCGCGGCTACGCGATGCGGCACTCGGGACTCACGGGCACGGAGATCTTCCTCGACGAGGCGTCCGTCACGGCAACGGAGAACGTGCTCATGGCCGCCGTGCTGGCGGACGGTCGCACGACGATCCTCAACGCCGCGTGCGAGCCGCACGTGCAGGACCTCGCGGAGTTCCTCGTGCTCCTCGGTGCCCGGGTCGAGGGCATCGGCACGAATCGCCTCGTCATCGACGGGGTGGATCGCCTCTCGGGCGGCCGATTCCGAATCGGTCCGGACTACATCGAGATCGCGTCCTTCATCGGGCTTGCTGCCATCACGGGGTCCGACCTGGTGATCTCCGAGGCGCGACCCGCCGACCTCCGGATGATCCTCCACGGGTTCGCGCGCCTCGGAATCCGCGTGGAGTGGCTCGACGATGGCTCGCTGCGCGTTCCACCGGATCAGTCGCTTGTGGTGGTGCAGGACGAGGGCGGTGCGATACCGAAGATCGATGACGGCCCATGGCCCGCGTTTCCCGCGGACCTCACCTCGATCGCGACTGCCGTGGCGACGCAGGCGACGGGCGAGGTCATGATCTTCGAGAAGATGTTCGAGAACCGCCTGTTCTTCGTCGACAAGCTCGTGGCAATGGGCGCCCGCATCATCCTGTGCGATCCGCACCGGGCGGTGGTGAGCGGCCCCGTGCAGCTGTACGGAGAGCGGGTGGAGAGCCCGGACATCCGTGCAGGGATGGCGATACTGATCGCCGGTCTCGCGGCCAAGGGCACCACGACCATCGGGAACATCGGGCAGATCGATCGCGGGTACGAGCGCATCGATGAGCGCCTTCGCGCCGTCGGTGCGCGTATCGAGCGGGTGGACGACTAGGCCATGACCGATCCCGTGCCTCTTCCGGCCGGGGTCCGCGACGTGCTGCCGGTTGAGGCAGCAGAGCTCCGGGCCCTGGGGGATGCGCTCGACAGCGCGTTCGCATCGTTCGGCTTCCGCGAGGTGATGACGCCGCTCATCGAGCTCGCGGACGTGCTGGACCGGGCCGAGGAGGACGGGGTCGGACGCGCATACCGCCTGTTCGACGACGAGGGCCGCGTGCTGGTGCTCCGCCCGGATCTCACGATCCCGATCGCCCGACTCGTGGCAACCCGCATGGCCGACCAGCCGGATCCGGTCCGCGTCTCATACAACGCGCGTGCCGTGCGGCCGCCTGCCCCCGGCAAGATCGAGGGCGCGGAGCAGCGGCAGGCGGGAATCGAGCTCGTCGGCATGGGCGGGGCAGATGCCGATGCCGAGGTCATCGCGGCCCTGGCAGCGGGGCTGGCCGCCGCCGGGGTGCCGGACGCGCGCATTGCAATCGGGTCGGTGTCGCTGGTGTCCGCCGTCATCGCAGGCGTTGGCGCAGACGCGCCGGCGCAGCGTCGCTTGTGGGCTGCGTTGCGGGGGCGGAGCCGGGTGGACTGGCGCGCAGCCGCAGCCGATGCCGGCGGCGCCGGAGAGGCTTCTGCGGTGCTGGCCGAACTGCCATCGCTGCGCGGCGGCACCGAGGTGCTGGATCGCGTTGCCGCGGCTGTCCCGGACGCCGCGGACGAGTGCGGGCGTCTGTCCGAGGTGCTGCGGCTGGTCGGGCTGCACGGCGTAGCCCCGCCGATGGTCGACCTTGGGGTGGTGCGGGATTGGGCGTACTACTCGGGCGTTGTCATCGAGGCCTACGCTGCCGGGGCGATGGCCCCCATCGCGGTCGGGGGCCGGTATGACGGGCTCGCCGCCCGGTTCGGGCGGCCCCGGCCGGCGGTCGGCGTGGCCGTTGCACTGGACCTGCTGCACCACGCTGCGGGCCGCGGTGCCGAGCAGCCGGACGCCGGCATCGTGCTTGTCGGCGGGTGTGACCAGTTCATCGAGGATGCCGCGCGTCTGCGCGCCCGCGGGGTGGCCGTTGTGGCGCTTCCGGTCGACGCCGGTGATGCCGAGGCCGTCGCGCTGGCGGACGGCCGGCGCTTCGTCGTGCGTCCTGACGGGCCGGGCTGGGTGGCCCGCGATGTCATCGGGGGAGCCGACATCGCGGTGGCAGACCTGCTGGAGGGCCCATGGAACTGAGGATCTGCGTTCCGCTCGGCGCGCTGCTCGAGGATTCGCTCGCCGCCATGGCGGCCGTGGGCCTGCCGGTCGATCCGCTGCGCGATGCGGGCCGACGGCTGATCGTCGACGTGCCGGGTGGCCCGACGTACATCACCACCCGACCCAGCGATGTCCCCACCTATGTGGAGAGCGGCGCTGCGGACCTGGGGATCGTGGGCCGCGACGTGCTGCTGGAGCGCCAGCCCGACGTGTACGAGCTGGCCGATCTCGGGTTCGGCGGCTGCCGGATGTCGTGGTGCACCCCGGACGGGGAAGACCCGACCGCCGAGGCGGTGGAGCGCTTTGGCGTGGTGCGCGTGGCGACGAAGTACGTGAACTGCGCCGAGAGGTTCTTCGAGGAGACGGGGCGGAAGGCCGAGATCGTGAAGGTGAACGGCTCCGTCGAGCTGGCCCCGCTCGTCGGGCTTAGTGATGGGATCGTGGACCTGGTGGCGACGGGTCGCACCCTGCGGGAGAACGGCCTGGTGGAGCGGGAGGAGATCTTCACCTCCACGGCCCGCCTGATCGCGAACCGGGTGAGTCACAAGATGCAGGCGTCCGTGATGGATGATCTTGTCCGTCGCTTCGAGGATGCGCGGGCATGAGCCTGCGGCGCATCACGATGGCGCCTGGCGGAGCCGTGGATCTCGCCCCGAGCTTCCGGTCAGGCGCGGCGGACGGACCGGCCGAGGACGTGTCGGCGACGCTCGCCGATGTTCGCGACCGCGGGGACGCCGCGGTGCTGGCGGCCATTCGCCGGTTCGATGCCCCCGAGTTCGCGGGTTCTTCGTCGGTGGTCGACGCCGAGGTCGTACGCGCCGCTGCCGACGACCTTGCACCTGGGCTGCGCGAGGCGATCCTCTTCTCTGCGGAGCAGGTGCGCCGCGTGGCCGAGGCCAGCCGCCCGGGCGACTCCGAGGTGCGCCTGCCGTCCGGACAGCTGGTGCGCGTGCGTGCGATTCCCGTCGGCGCCGCCGGGGTGTATGCGCCGGGCGGCCGTGCCGCGTATCCCTCGAGCCTCATCATGGGCGTCGTGCCGGCACAGGTGGCCGGGGTGGAGCGCATCGTGGTGGCGAGCCCGCCCGGCGAGGACGGCCTGCCCCACCGCGTGGTGCTCGCGGCCGCAGGGCTCCTGGGCGTGGACCAGGTGATCGCTGCCGGAGGCGCCGCGGCGATTGCCGCCATGGCATACGGGACCGAAACGGTCGACCCGGTCGACGTGATCACCGGTCCCGGCAACCCGTGGGTGCAGGAGGCCAAGCGCCAGGTGTTCGGGCTCGTCGGCATCGACTCGGTCGCTGGACCGAGCGAGCTCCTGGTACTGGCTGATGACGCCGCCGACCCCGCCGCCCTTGCAGCCGACCTCCTCGCGCAGGCAGAGCACGGCCCCGACTCGCCCGCGATCCTCGCGGCGTGGGACCCCTCGGTCGCGGATGCGGTGGAGACCGCCCTCGGCGATGCAGATACTCCGGTGGGCTCCGTGACGATCGTGGACTGCGCCAGCGTCGATGACGCCATCGCGCTCGCCGAGGCCTTCGCGCCCGAGCACCTCCAGATCGCGCTCGCGGACGCGGACCTGGTGGCGGCGCGAATCCGCCGCGCGGGGTGCGTGTTCCTCGGCCCGTTGGGTGGTACGGCTTTTGGGGACTACGTTGCGGGGTCGAACCACATCCTTCCCACGGGCGGGGCGGCACGGCACGCCTCGGCCGTGGGGCCCGCCACCTACATGCGGCGCATGTCACTCGTGGACATCCCGCAGGACGCAGTCGACGCCCTCACGCCGCACCTCGCGGCACTCGCGGACGCGGAGGGCTTTCCCCAGCACCGCCGATCAGCGGAGATCAGGTCAAGCACATGAGCAGAACCGCAACAATTCGACGCACCACCGGCGAGACCGACATCGAGGTCCGGATCGACCTCGACGGGACCGGCGTGGCCGAGGCCGTCACGGGCATCGGCTTCTTCGACCACATGATCGTGCTCCTCGCCCGGCACTCGCTCATCGACATCTCCGTCAGCGCAACTGGCGACCTCGAGACCGGCAGTCACCACACCGTCGAGGACACCGGCATCACGCTGGGCATGGCCCTGGATGAGGCGCTGGGGGACCGGAGCGGGATCGACCGCTACGGCAGCGCGCTCGTGCCAATGGATGAAGTGCTCGTCCAGGTGGCGCTCGACTTCTCGGGACGTCCCCTGCTGTCGTTCGACGCACCCCTGGCGCCCACGGTCGTTGGTGGCTTCGAGACGGATCTCGTCGCGGAGTTCATGCGCGGGCTTGCGAACGCGTCGCGCATGACCCTGCACGTCGACGTGCTGAAGGGGGGCGGCCCCCACCACGTGATCGAGGGATGCTTCAAGGGCGTTGCCCGTGCGCTGCGCGCAGCTGTGACCGTGAACCCGAGGGTGACGGGCGTGCCGTCGAGCAAGGGCAGCCTGTGACACCAGGCGGGTCGGGGCCGATCATCGCCCTCCTCGATTACGAGATGAGCAACCTCCGGAGCGTGGGCAAGGCCCTGGAGCGCCTCGGCGCGCGCGTGCGCGTGGCGGCGCGCCCGGCTGAGGCCACCGGCGTGGACGCCCTTGTGCTGCCCGGTGTCGGACGCTTTGGCGCGGCGATGGAGCGGCTTCAGGCACATGGCTTCACCGGCATGCTGCGTGAGGCTGCCGCGGATGGGACGCCCGTGCTCGGCATCTGCCTTGGCCTCCAGCTGCTGTTCGACGAGAGCGAGGAGAGCCCCGGCGTGCCCGGGCTCGGATTGATCCCCGGGGCGGTGCGCAGGCTTCGCACCGACCGCAAGGTGCCGCACATCGGCTGGAGCGAGGTCGATTGGCGCCACGGGACGGTCCTCGCGCCCGAGGATGGCGGCCCGGCCGATCGCACGTATTACTTCGTCCACTCGTACGCGTGTGAGCCTGTTGATGACGGGGATGTCCGCGGCACGGCCACCCACGGGGTCGGCTTCGTCGCCGCGGCGGGGCGCGGCCCGGTGGCGGGCGTGCAGTTCCACCCGGAGAAGTCGAGCCGTGCGGGCCTCGCGCTCCTCGGACGCTGGCTCCACGGGGTCGCGACCCGGGAGGTGATGCCCGCATGATCGAGCTCTACCCGGCGATCGACCTGCGCGACGGCATGGCTGTCCGGCTCGTGCAGGGGGACTTCGAGCGCTCCACGGTGTTCAACGAGGATCCGGTCGCCCAGGCGCAGGAGTTCGCGAGTGAGGGCGCCACGAAGCTGCACGTCGTCGACCTCGACGGTGCGCTCGAGGGAAACCCCATGCACGCGCCGATCATCGCCCAGCTGGCCGCGACGTTCCCCGGCACCGTGCAGCTCGGGGGAGGCCTCCGGGACCAGCCTGCCGTCGAGACCGCCATCGCCACCGGCGTCGAGCGGGTCGTGGTGGGCACGGCCGTCATTGAGGACGAGGAGTTCCTCCGCTGGGCCACCGGTCGCCTTGGCGACCGACTGGTCGTGGCGCTCGACGCACGCGACGGGCGCGTGGCGACCCATGGTTGGACACAGATCTCGGATCGCACAGCCGTCGACGTCGCCGCCGACCTTGTCCGCACGGGCGTCCGGCACCTGCTCTACACCGACATCGGGCGCGACGGGACGCTGAGCGGGCCGAACCTGGAGGCGCTCCGCAAGCTCTCGCACGCGGCGCCGCCCCTCACGATCCTTGCGTCCGGTGGGATCTCCTCGCTTGACGACCTCGTGGCGCTGGCCGAGCTGGGGCTCCCCAACATCCGCGGCGTCATCGTCGGGCGGGCCCTCTACGAGGGGCGCTTCACGGTGTCCGATGCGATCGCGACCCTGGCGGCCGCGCGCCCATGATCCGCGTGATCCCCTGCCTGGACGTGGATCGCGGCCGCGTGGTCAAGGGGGTCAACTTCGTGGACATCCGCGATGCCGGGGACCCCGTGGAACTCGCCGCCCGCTACGACGCCGAGGGCGCCGACGAACTCGTCTTCCTCGACATCACCGCAACCCACGAGGAGCGGGACACCATCATCCATCTGGTGGAGCGCACCGCCGAGGAGGTGTTCATCCCGTTCACCATCGGCGGGGGGCTGAGGACCGAGGAGGACATCCGGGCTGTCCTCGCCGCCGGCGCCGACAAGGTGTCGCTGAACTCCGCGGCCGTGCGCGACCCGGATCTGGTGGAGAGGGCCGCCCTGCGGTTTGGCGACCAGTGCATCGTCGTGGCGATCGACGCGAAGCGGCGGGCGGACGGATCGGGGTGGGAGGTCTACCTGGCCGGTGGCCGCACGGAGACCGGCATCGAGGCCGTTGCCTGGGCGGCGGAGGCCGTCCGGCGAGGCGCGGGGGAACTCCTGGTCACGAGCATGGATCGCGATGGCACCCAGGTCGGATTCGACACGGACCTCCTCGCAGCCATCGCGGAGGCGGCCGCCGTGCCCGTCATCGCGTCGGGTGGGGCCGGGACGCTCGAGCACTTCGCGCAGGCCGTCACAGTTGGTCACGCCGACGCCGTGCTCGCCGCGTCGGTGTTCCACGACGGGGTGTATACGGTTGGCGAGGTAAAGGCGGCGATGGCGCGCGACGGCGTGCCCGTGAGGAGGTAGCGATGGCGCGACGGGCCGTGAGGACGGATGAGGCACCGGCTCCGGTGGCCGGTGCCCCGTACAGCCAGGCGATCGCCGCATCCGGCGGCGAGACGGTATGGGTGTCGGGTCAGGTGCCGCTGACCGCCTCCGGGGATCTGGCGGCCCCGGATGTCGCCGGGCAGACGCGCCAGTGCCTGGCGAACGTCGAGGCGATCCTCCGCGCGGCTGGTGGGGGAATGGAGGACGTGGTGAAGACCACGGTCTTCATGACCGACCTCGGAGAGTTCGACACGATGAACCGCGTCTACGCCGATGCGTTCGGAGAGATGCCTCCGGCCCGCGCGACCATCGGCGTCGCTGCGCTGCCGGCGGGGGCCTCCGTGGAGATCGAAGCGGTTGCCGTGCTCGGGGCTACTCCGTGAAGAACCGGCGCTCGATCAGCACCTCGACGGCCATGCGGTCGAGGTAGACGGGGGATTCGCTGATGGGCCTCTCGGCATTCGCAGGCTCCGCGGCCCACTCGCGCACAGCGCGCTGCATCGCATCGGAGGCCTCCTGCAGTTCGTCGAGCGAGGCGTTCTCCCACCGGGCGATGGCATCGGCCAGGCCATCGAGCGCGATGGGCGCCGAGGCATCGAGGTTGCGCGCGACGTGATCTCCCACGGCGTCGATGCTACCGCGGTGCGGGCCTGGGCCGAGGTCGATCCGGTGCTGTCCCGCATCGGCTGGCCACCGTGGTCGCCGCGGGTGTGCCTCGTGGGAGGCGCCGTGCGTGACGCTCTTCTCGGGATCACGCACGGACCCGACGTGGACCTGGTGGTCGAGGGCGACGCGATCGCCGTGGCCCGGGAGATCGGTCATGCGCTCGCGGGGAGCGTCATCGCGCACCCGCGGTTCGGCACAGCGCGGGTCGAGCTCCCCCATGGACGCCATCTCGACCTGGTCACGGCGCGCCGCGAGGTCTACGCGCACCCCGGTGCGCTGCCGGATGTCGAGCCGGGCGACCTGCAGGACGACCTCGCCCGCCGCGACTTCACGATCAACGCCATTGCATTCGTGCTTCACGGGGACGGGGCCGGAGGGATCATCGATCCGCACGACGGGCGATCGGATCTCGAATCGCGCACGGTGCGCCTGATCCGGCCGGGCGCATTCGCCGAGGACCCGAGTCGTGTGGTGCGCGCTGCGCGATATGCCGCGCGGCTCGCCTTTCAGATCGATCCGTCTTCTCGGGCGGAGGCGCGTGCCTGCGCGGACGCCGTCACCCTGGACAGCAGTCGCGTGGCCGAGGAGGCCACACGGCTGCTCGCCGAGGACACCGCCGCCGCGGCACTCCGCCTGGCCGAGGACGTCGGGGTGGCGTGGCCTGACACGGATCCGGAGCGCGACCGGCGCCTCGCCGAAGTGCCCGGGGCCCTCTCGCGCCCGGGTGCACCGACGCCGGCGGCCTGGGCCCTGCGGCTCGGGCTCGGCGTGCGTCCCGACGCCACCGCGACCGCAGCCCTGCCAGCCTGGTCCCGTGCCGAGGCCGAAGAGGTGCGGACCGGTGTGGCCCGTGCATCCGAGCTGCAGGGGCAGGCCCCGCCGTCGTACGTTGATCGGATCCTCCACGGCATGCCACCTGCCGCGCAGGTCGGTGCGCTCATCGGGGGCGCCGAGGCGGTTGCGCGGTGGTGGGCGGAATGGCGGGACGCCACGCCCGCGATCACCGGGGCCGATCTGGTCGACGCCGGCATCAGGCCCGGCCCGGCTATCGGAAGGGCCCTCGCCGCCGTGCGGGCCGCGGTGCTCGACGGGAGCGTGGGTGATCGCGACGCGCAACTCGCCCTCGCCCTCGCAGAGGCGGGGGGCGGGCGCTGACAGGCCCGGCGGTGATCCCGGTCGACACCGGCGACGCCCCGGTGCGCGCGCTGTTCACCACGCGGCACGGGGGCGTGAGCACGGGCCCCTTCGCGTCACTGAACCTGGGGGCGACGACGGGGGATTCCGCCGAGTCGGTGCGCGCGAACCGTGAGGTGCTGGCGGATGTCCTCGGCGTCGATGCAGCGCGCGTGGCGGTGGCCATGCAGGTGCATGGCGCGGCGGCATGCAGCGTTGGGCCCGATGGCGGCGACGGGCGCTTCACCGGAAGCCTCGAGGGAGTGAGCGAGTGCGACGCCCTCGTCACGCGGTCGGCGGGGATCCCCGTCCTGGCAATGGGCGCCGACTGCCCCGTGGTGTGCATGTGGGACTCGCACGGCGAGGTCGTCGCCGCCGTGCACGCCGGATGGCGTGGTCTGGTGGCCGGGGTGATCCGGGCCGCGGTGGACCGGACAGGCGCGTCACCGGGCGTGCTGCACGCGGCGGTGGGACCGCATGTGCGCCCATGCTGCTACCCAGTGGATGTTGACCTGAGGCGCACGATGGCGACGACGTATGGCGACGACGTCGTGCACGGCGACGCCATTGACCTGGGGCGGGCCGCGCGTCGAGCGCTGGAGACCGCGGGCGTCGCGCCTGAGCGGATCCGCGTCGAGGACGCCTGCACCTCATGCGACGCCCGCCGGTTCTTCTCGTATCGGCGAGACGGCGCGGCGACCGGCAGGCAGGCCGCGATCATCTGGATAGAGGAGACGGGGTCGTGATTGACGCTGCCCGCCTCCGGGATGCGCTGGTCGCAGCGCGCGAGGCCATGGACGAGGCCTGCCGCATATCCGGGCGCCCGCCGGGGAGCGCCGAGATCGTGCTCGCCGGCAAGTACGTGACCGCCGACGAGGCGTCGGCGCTCGTCGAGGCCGGGGCACGGGTGGTGGGGGAGAACCGCCTTCAGGATCTCGTCGCGAAGCAGGATGTGCTGGGCGACGCGGTCACATTCGACTTCATCGGTCATCTCCAGAGCCGCAAGGTGAAGGATGTTCTTCCGCGGGTCCGGCTCATCCATTCCGTGGACCGGGACTCCCTCATCGATGAGATCGGGCGTCGGGCGACATCGCGGCCGCGGGTTCTGCTGCAGGTGAACCTCGCACGCGAGGAGACCAAGGGAGGCTTCGTACCCGATGATCTGAGCGGCGCCCTCGAGCGGGCCTGCGACGCGGGTGTGGTGGTGGGTGGACTTATGGCCCTTCCGCCCTTCACGAGCGACCCAGAGATGTCACGGCCCTGGTTCGAGCGGCTCCGTGAGCTGCGTGATGACCTCGCGGGCGAGTGGGGCGCAGAACATGACCTGCGCGATCTGTCGATGGGCACATCGCAGGATTTCCTCGTTGCCGTGGAGGCGGGCGCTACGATGGTGCGCGTCGGACGTGGAATCGTCGATTCGACCCGGATGGAGCAGCCGTAGATGTCGCTGAACGATTACTGGCAGAAGACGCTCGCGTACTTCGGCATGGCCGACGACGGCTATGACGACTACGACGACTACGACGACTACGACGATCACCATGATCGTGAAACCAACGCGGGCGTTCACCAGGACGATCACCGTGATGAGCGAAGCAGCCGCGACCGGGGCTCGCGCCGCTCGTCGTCGTCGCGTTCGGACGACTTCGATGACATCTACTCCGATCCGGGGGTGCCCTCGCCCTCACGCAACCTCCGCCCTGTCGGCGGCTCCGGTGGCGGGCGCTCCTCGCGCGGCGTGGAGGTGTCGCTCATCATCCCCAGGAGCTTCAACGACGCGCAGGAGATCGCCGACAAGTTCAAGCGGTCGGTCCCGGTCATCCTCAACCTGCAGACCACCGACACCGACCTGTCGAAGCGCCTCATCGACTTCGGCAGCGGTCTCACCTACGCCCTCGACGGGGGCATGTCCCGCATCGCCGACAAGGTGTTCCTCCTGACTCCGAGGAACGTCGAGGTGTCGGCGGAGGAGAGGGCGCGCCTGCTCGAGAAGGGCTTCTTCAACCAGTACTGACCCCGTGACCCGCTCTGCCCCCACGATCGGCGTCGTGGGCGTGGGCGCCATGGGCGGCGCGATGGCCGCCGGCCTCGCCCCGCATGCGTCGGTCGTCGTCGAGGACCTCGTGCCCGGACGGGCCGACGAGGTCGCGGCGCTGCACGGAGTGCAGTCCGGGGACGCCGCGTCATGCGCGATCGTCGTCATGGCGGTGAAGCCGCAGGATCTCGCCGCGGTGCTCGAGGATGTCGTCCCGCGGATGGAGCCGGGGGCCATCCTGGCGTCCGTGGCCGCGGGGTGGCCCACGGAGCGACTCGCCGCCGCCGCAGGCGGGCACCCGGTCGTGCGCCTCATGCCGAATCTGGCTGTCGCGCACGGTGCTGGCGTCGTCGCGATGGCATCGGACGGCCTCGATGCAGCGGGCGTGGCGCAGATGCAGGATGTTCTCGCGCCACTCGGTGCCGTGATCGTGCTGGACGAGGCGCTGTTCCCGGTGGCCACGGCCGTGGCTGGCAGCGGCCCCGGGTTCGTGGCATATCTCGCCTCAGCACTCGAGCGGGCCGCCGTTGAGGAGGGCATGCCCCCGGATGCGGCTCGGGCGATGGTCCAGGCTGTGCTCGCGGGCACGGCTGCGCTCCTCGACGGAGGGGTCGACCCCGCGGCGCTCCAGGCGCGCGTCACCTCCCCGGGTGGCACGACGGCCGCCGGTGTAGCGGCGATGGACGAGCGGAGCACCACGGACGCCGTGGCAGCCGCCGTGCGGGCCGCGGCTGCGCGCGCCGCAGAGTTGTAGGGAGATCCGTGGGCCTCGCCATCGACTACGTGAACGCGGTGTTCACGGTGTTCCTCGTGGTGATGATCATCCGGATCCTGCTGTCGTGGGTTCCGAGCGTGCCCACGGGTCGCGTGACCGGCGCGCTCTGGCACTTCTTCCACGAGAGCACCGAGTGGTACCTGCGCCCTTTTCGACGGGTCATACCGCCGCTTGGCATGTTCGATCTCTCACCCATCGTGGCCCTGATCGTTCTCTACGTGGCGAACGCCCTGGTGATACGCGTGATGGAGCTGTTCTGACCACGCCGCCGGTCCCGGAGTGGGTGACGCGGCGAGAGGGGGGCGTCGTCATCGCGGTCAAGGCCGTGCCCCGCTCCCGGCGCACCGCGGCCGTGGGCGTGCAGGATGGCGCCGTGCGCATCCAAATCGCTGCCGCCCCGCACAAGGGGCAATCCAATGCCGCCCTCTGCGCGTACCTCGCAGCGATTGCCGGGGTCCGCCCGTCCGCTGTGCGCCTGCGCCGTGGCTCGTCGGGAGCGCGCAAGCTGATCGAGATCGACGGCGACGCGGCGCGCATCGAGCGCCACATGGCGGTGCTCGCCGCGGAGATCGCGTGAGCACGCCGGGCCGCACGCCCCGCGAGGCGCTGCCTGACGTCATCGCGCGCAGGCAACGACGCGAGGCAAGCCAGCGCTACTGGCTGATGGGCCTGATCGCCGTGGCGGTGATCGCTCTCGACCAGATCGTGAAGGTAATTGTCAGATCCACGATCGAGCCGGGCGAGGTGGTGGACGTCCTGCCCGGAATCGACTTCGTGCACGTGACCAACACGGGCATCGCGTTCAGCCTCTTCTCCGGCAGCACCGGGGTCATCGCTGTGCTCACCCTCATCACCATCGCGGTGATCGCCCTGGTGCTCGTGGCATACGCGGGCCAGCACCGACTGGTGCCGATCGGCGGCGGCCTGTTGCTCGGGGGGAGCATCGGGAACCTGATCGATCGCATGACACGGCAGGGGGTTACCGACTTCATCGCCATCGGGCCCTGGCCGGCCTTCAACGTCGCGGACACGGCGGTGACGTGCGGGGCGATCCTCCTCGTGATCGCGCTCATCTTCACCGGGCGCGATGCCTGAGGACCGGCTGATCCGTCTCGTGGCGGGGGGAGAGGATTCCGGTCGTCGGCTCGACGCCGTCCTCGCCACTGCCGACGGCGTGGAGAGCCGCGCCGAGGCGCAGCGCCTGATCGAATCCGGCGCGGTGACCGTCAACGGCGAGATCCGGCCAAAGCGCCAGGCCCTCGCCCCCGGTGACGTTGTCGAGGCGCGCGTGCCCGCCCACCGCGCCGCCTCCGCTCTTGTCCCGGAAGACCTCGACGTTCCGGTGGTGTTCGCTGACGACTGCCTGCTGGTCGTGGACAAGCCGGCGGGGATGGTGACCCATCCATCCAGGGGGCACTCAACCGGGACGCTCGTGCACGGCCTTCTCGGCGCCGGGGCAGGAGGTGGGGGGGACCCGGACCGCCCCGGGATCGTGCACCGGCTCGACCGGGACACGTCGGGGCTGCTCCTGGTGGCCCGCGACGAGCGTACCCACCGGCGCCTGTCCCGGATGATGCGCGACCGCGAGATCGGGCGCAGGTATCTGTCCCTCGTGCACGGCACGTTCCCTCCCGCCCTCACGGTCGATCGGCCCATTGGTCGCGACCCTCGTCGCCGTACCCGGCAGGCTGTCCTGCCGCACGGGGGACGGGATGCGGTGACCCACTTCCGGCTCCTTGAGCAGATCGGGCCCGTGGCACTCGTGGAGGCCCGGCTGGAAACGGGGCGGACGCACCAGGTGCGGGTGCACCTCGAAAGCGCAGGCCACCCGGTATTCGGGGACCCGCTGTACGGCCGTGGGCGCCCGGACGGGGGCCTCGGGCGCCAGTTCCTCCATGCGTACCGGCTCGACTTCGATCACCCGGATACGGGTGAGCACCTGTCGTTCGAGAGCGCCCTGCCCGGTGATCTTGAGGCGGTGCTCGCCGGTGCGCGTGCCCGGCAGGCGCGAGACGGCTAGTATCACCCGTCGGTCAATTCAGGCCGTCTGAACTCACCCTACCCCGGGCGCGCAAAGTGGCGGGGCGGTGACCGGAATCCCGGTTCCCCGCGGCAGCGCACGGGCATATCGAACGAAACCGAACAAGGAGACGCGACGCGTGGCCGTCGTCACCATGAAGCAGCTCCTGGAGTCCGGAGTGCATTTCGGGCACCAGACCCGCCGCTGGAACCCCAAGATGAAGCGTTTCATCTTCGGCGAGCGCAGCGGCATCTACATCATCGACCTCGAGCAGACGCAGGACCTGCTCGAGCGCGCGCACACCTTCGCCCGCAATGTGGCTGAGCGTGGTGGCAGCGTGATGTTCGTCGGGACCAAGAAGCAGTGCCAGGATTCGGTGCGCGAGGAGGCGATCCGCGCCGGCATGCCGTACGTATCCCACCGGTGGCTCGGCGGCCTGCTCACCAATTGGTCCACCATCAGCCAGCGCATCCGACGCCTGCATGAGTTGCGCGCCCAGAAGTCGGGTGGCCAGTTGGAGCTGCTGCCCACCCGCGAGCGCCTTGCCGCCGAGGCAGAGCTCGTGAAGCTCGAGGCGAATCTTGGAGGCGTAGCCGAGATGCAGCGCCGCCCGGACGCTGTCGTCATCGTCGACCTCAACAAAGAGGCGATCGGCGTTCGCGAGGCGAATCGCCTGGGCATTCCCGTGATCGGGCTCGTCGATACCAACTGCGACCCGGATGAGGCGCAGTACGTGATCCCGGGCAACGATGACGCCATTCGCTCATGCGGGCTCGTGCTGTCGGTGATCGCCGACGGCATTCGGGAGGGGAAGGGCCTCGACCCGCACGGCGGATACGAGGAAGCCCGCGCTGCCGCCGCCGCTGCACAGGCAGCCGGTGACCCTGACGCCGCCCGCGCGGCGCGCGAGGCCGCCCGCCTGGCTGCCGACGAGGTGGCCGGGCTCGAGCAGGCCGATGCTGCCGTGGCGATGGCCGCTGCAGAGGTGGTGCAGGAGGCCGTGGCCGACCTCACCGCCGCGGTCGAGGTCGCCGCGGCCGCTGAGGTGGCTGCGGACGCTGCCGCCCCGTCCGCAGCCGGCGGCGACGCCGTGGGCGCCGTGGAGTCCGCTGCCGCCGAGGCAGTGCTCGACGAGGCCGCCTCTGAACTGGCCGCCGATGCGGTCGCCGAGGAGATCGCCGCCGAGGCGACCACCAACGAGGGGGAGCAGGCGTGAGCGTCGAGAACATCCCGGCCGCCCTCGTGAAGGAGCTCCGCGACAAGACCGGCGCGGGGATGATGGTGTGCAAGAAGGCGCTGATGGAAGTCGGTGGCGACATCGAGGAGGCGGTGACGCGCCTGCGCAAGCAGGGGCTCGCAGACGCCGCCAAGCGCTCCGGTCGTGAGGCGAACGAAGGCGTGATCGCCAGCTACATCCACCAGGGCGGGCAGCTGGGCGTGCTCGTCGAGGTCAACTGCGAGACGGACTTCGTGGCGCGCACCGAGCGGTTCCAGCAGTTCGCGCATGACGTCGCCCTCAACGTGGCCGCCATGAAGCCGACCTATGTGTCCGTGGACGACGTTCCCGAGGACTACAAGGCCCGCGAGCGGGATGTGTACGCCGATCAGGCCAAGGACAAGCCCGAAAACGCCAGGGAGAAGATCGTCGAGGGGAAGCTCGCGAAGCACCTCACGGAGATCTGCCTGCTGGAGCAGCCGTTCTTCCGCGATGCGACCGAGAAGAAGCAGCGGACCATGGAGGAGTTGCGGGCGGAGACCTCCTCCGAGCTCGGCGAGAACATCACCATCCGGCGGTTCACGGTCTATCAGCTTGGGGACTAGCGACCAGCCCTCTGATGCCGCCTGGTCCCGGGTGCTCCTGAAGCTCTCGGGCGAGGCCCTCATGGGCGAGCAGGGGTACGGGATCGATCCGGACCGCATCGCGGCGGTGGCCCGCATGGTGAAGGGGGCCACCGACCGTGAGGTGGAGGTTGCAGTGGTCGTGGGGGCCGGGAACATCTTCCGGGGCGTGATCGGAGCCGCCAGCGGGATGGATCGCGCCACGGCGGACTACATGGGCATGATCGCGACGATGCTGAACGCCCTGGCGATCCAGGACGCGCTCGAGAAGATCGGCGTGACCACGCGGATCCAGTCCGCGATCGCGATGCAGGAAGTCGCCGAGCCGTATATCCGGCGGCGCGCGATTCGGCACCTCGAGAAGAAGCGCGTCGTGATTTTCGCCGCGGGCACCGGGAATCCGTTCTTCACGACCGACACGACCGCGGCCCTCCGGGCCCTCGAGATCGGCGCGGAGTGCATACTCATGGCGAAGAACAACGTCGACGGGGTCATGACGGCGGATCCGCGCGAGCATCCCGATGCGGAGCTGATTACGCGAATCACCCACATGGAGGTCATCGAGCGCGGTCTGCACGTGATGGACACCACCGCGCTGACGCTCTGCATGGACAACGACCTGCCGCTGCTGGTCTTCAATATGCAGGACGAGGGGAACATCGCCCGTCTGCTGGATGGCGAGCACATCGGCACGATCGTGAGCGGCCCGGACGGGCCCTGAGGGGGAGGCACCATGAAGGAGAGGCTCGACGACGCCAAGCGCCGCATGGAGGGCGCGGTGAAGAACCTCGGTGGGGAGTTTGCGGGCCTCCGCACGGGCCGGGCCACGACGACCCTTCTCGACCGCATCCAGGTGGAGGCGTACGGGGCCCCCACGCCGCTTCCCCAGCTCGCCAAGATCCACGCGCCCGAGCCGCGCCTCCTGACGGTTCAGCCCTTCGACAAGACGCTGGTGCCCGATGTCGAGCGGGCCATCCTGGAGTCCGACCTGGGACTCACCCCGAGCAACGACGGCAACATCATTCGCCTCCCGCTTCCGCAGCTCACGGAGGAGCGCCGGAAGGAGCTCGTGAAGGTGGCCCACCGGATGGCAGAGGAGGCGCGGGTAGCCGTGCGGAACGTGCGCCGGGACGTCCTGAACGAGTTCAAGCGCGCGGAGAAGGAGGGTGAGGTGTCGAAGAACGATCTGTCGCGCGCGCAGGATCAGGTGCAGAAGATCACCGATGCCGAGGTGCAGGCGGTCGACGAGATGCTCGCCCGCAAGGAGGCCGAGATCATGGAGGTGTGATGGCGCTCCTCTCGCGCCTGCGGGCCGCGCGCATCGCGCTTGGCTCACGCCCCTCCCGCCCCGCCGAGGCGCCGCGCGCCGCGGTGCCCGAATCGGTGGCCATCATCATGGACGGCAACGGCCGATGGGCCCGCCGCCGCCGCCTTCCCACATCCGCCGGTCACCGGGCCGGGGCCAAGGCCCTGCGGCGCGTGGTGCGGGCAGCCGGGGACATGGGCGTGCGCGACCTGACGGTGTTCTCGTTCTCCACGGAGAACTGGAACCGTCCGCAGGACGAGGTGGACGACCTGATGGTCCTGTTCTCCGAGCTGATCGATCGGGAGGTTCCCGACCTCGATGTGGAGGGAGTGGCCATCCGATTCATCGGACGGCTCGACGGCCTGGACCCAGCCCTGCTGGCGAAGATCGCCGACGCAGAGGCCCGCACGGCGCGCCATGAGCGCATGCGGCTGTTCATCGCGATGAACTACGGGGGTCGGGCCGAGATCGTGGACGCAGCACGCAGGTTCGCCGCCGAGGCCGGCCCCGATGCGCCCGACGCAGAATTCGGGCAGTTCATGTACGCCCCCGATCTGCGGGATCCGGAACTCATCATCCGCACGAGCGGTGAGCAGCGGCTCTCGAACTTCCTCCTCTGGCAGTCGGCGTATGCCGAGCTGGTCTTCTCGGATCGGCTCTGGCCGGACTTCGGCCCGGACGACCTGCGGGAAGCCTTTGAGGAGTACGCCCGCAGGACACGGAGGTTCGGCGCGCGATGATGAGCCGCGTTGCCATCGCGATTCCGGGCATCGCCGTGATCGTCGCCGCGGTCTACTTCGGCGGCCCCGTGTTCGCGGCATTCGCGCTCGTGGTGTCGCTTGCCGCCCTCTTCGAGTTCTACGGCCTCGTGGATGTGCCCCGGCACCTGCAGTGGTCCGGGTACGCCACGGCGGTCCTGGCGGTGGTGCTCGCCTGGGTTGCATCACCCCCCGAGCGCGCGCTGCTGTTCGCTCTCGGGGCCGGGCTCTTCCTCGCCGCCGTCGCGGCCCTCACGATGCCGGACCGGTCTGCGATCACCGACCGCGTGGCGCTCGTGCTGATGGGCGGGCTCTACATCGCGATGCCCGCAGGGGTGCTGGTGCTGACGCGCGACCTCCCGGACGGAGCGGGCGCCATCGTCAATCTCCTCGTGGCGGTCTGGGTATTCGACACCGCGTCGTACTTCTCCGGGCGCCTCTGGGGGCGGCGTGCCATCGCGCCGCGGACGTCCCCGAACAAGACCTGGGAGGGGTTCATCGGCGGACTGCTGGTCGGCACTGCCGCCGTGTGGTTCGCCGGCCTCTACATGGACTGGATCTCCTGGTGGCAGTCCCTGGTGATCGGGCTCGCGCTCTGCCTTGCGGCCTACCTCGGCGATCTCTTCGAGTCGATGCTGAAGCGGGACCTCGGGGTGAAGGATTCGGGCAGGATCCTTGCTGGCCACGGGGGGATCCTGGACAGGTTCGATTCGCTCCTGTTCGCCTCGCTGGCCGGATACTTCCTCACGACATGGATCGTGCTGTGACCGAGATGCCCGAGCTGGACCTGGACTTGCTCACGCGCCTGTGCGAGACGCCGGGCGCACCGGGGCGGGAGGAGCGGATCCGCGAGGTGGTGACTGCGGAGCTCGCCCCGCACGCCGACGAGATCACGGTGGATCCCCTGGGGAACGTGGCAGCGATCCGGAGGGGTGGGGGAGGCCCTCGGGTGATGTTGGCAGCCCACATGGACGAGCTGGGGTTCATGGTCACCCACATCGATGACGACGGCTACATCCGCGTGGTGCCCCTCGGGGGCTTCGACCCGAAGACGAAGGTGGCGCAGCGGGTGATCGTGCACGGTCGCGACGACCTGCTCGGGGTGATGGGTGCCAAGCCCATCCACATCATGACGCCGGAGGAGCGTAAGAAGCTCCCCGCGCCGGATGACCACTACATCGACGTCGGGCTCCCGGCCGATGAGGTGCGCGAACTCGTGCGCAAGGGCGATCCCGTCACGCGCGAGCGCACCCTCGCGCGCCTCGGACACCTGATCACCTGCAAGAGCCTCGACAACCGCGCGGGGCTCTACGTGATGATCCAGGCCATGAGGCATCTTGGCGATCATGAGTGCGAGGTGGTGGCGGTCGCCACCACGCAGGAAGAGGTGGGACTTCGCGGTGCGCGGGTGGCCGCCCAGCGAATTCGTCCGGATATCGGGCTCGCCATCGACATCACGCTGGCCAACGACGGTCCCGGCGCGAAGCCGCACGAGAAGGTGACCACCGTCGGCGGCGGCGCGGCGATCAAGGCCTACGACTCAGGGGTGATCGTTCCCCGCGCGATCATCGAGCACCTCGAGCAGGTCGCCGACCAGAGGGAGATCCCGCATCAGGTGGAGATCATGAGTCGCGGCGGCACGGACACGCGCGAGCTGCAGCTCGCGGGCGATGGGGCGTTGGCAGGGTGCGTGTCGATTCCCACTCGGTACGTGCATCAGGTCGTCGAGACCTGTGATCCGGCGGACCTCGCCGCGTCAGCCGCCCTTGTCGCCGGTTTTTGCGAGACGGCGCAGGCGCTGGTCGCCTGAGGCGTCGCGCCGCGCCATCAACGCCTGTTGAGGCCGGGCGCGGTGATACCTTCGGGAACGTGAAGCGCGTCCTCATCCTCGGGTCCACGGGCTCCATCGGAGTGCAGGCGCTCGATGTGATCGACGGCGCCGAGGACATGGAGTGCGTCGGCCTGGCCTGCGGCACACGCGTGGCCGACATGGAGCGGCAGGCGGCCGCTCGCGGGGTAACGAGCACGGCCGCCGCGGTCGGGGGCGGCACGGTGCCTCACACCGCTGACCTCGGTGACCTGATGGATGCCTCTGCCCCGGACATCGTCCTCAACGCCCTCGTGGGGGCGGCGGGCCTGCCCCCGACCCTTGCGGCCCTGGAGAGGGGAATCCCTGTCGCCCTGGCCAACAAGGAGTCCCTGGTGGCCGGTGGGGATCTGGTGGCGGCCGTGCGCGCGCGCACGGGGGCCAGCCTGGTGCCGGTGGACAGCGAGCACTCGGCTCTGTTCCAACTCATGGGGGGCGTCCCCAGGGAGCGGGTTGCGCGGGCGATCCTCACGGCGTCCGGCGGCCCGTTCCGGGGTCGGTCGGCCGGCGAGCTCGAGGGCGTCACGGCGGCCGATGCGCTGGCCCACCCGACATGGGACATGGGCGCGAAGATCACCATCGACTCGGCGACCCTCATGAACAAGGGCCTTGAGGTCATCGAAGCCCACCACCTCTTCGCCCTGCCGTATGACGAGGTCGAGGTGGTGGTCCACCCGCAGTCGATGATCCACGCGATGATCCGCCTTGATGACGGCAGCATCCTGTCCCACATGGGTCCACCGGACATGCGGGTGCCGATCGGGCACGCGCTGCGCTGGCCTGGCCCTCCCCCTGAGCGGGCGCAGATGGACCTGGCGGGGATGAGCCTCGGCTTCGAGGAGCCGGACACCTCGGCATTTCCGTGCCTGCGCCTCGCCCGTCAGGCGGGCGAGGCAGGGGGGACGGCCCCGGCGATCCTCAATGCCGCGAATGAGGTGGCCGTGAGCGCCTTCCTGGAGGGGCGCATCGGCTTCATGGATATCCCGCGGGGCGTGGAGCACGCCCTCGGGACGGTGGAGCGCGGCGGCGCCGACACCCTCGATGAGGTGCTGGCGGCAGACGCCGCAGCCCGAGCCGTCACGATCGCGATGGCGGGTGCGGCATGAGCATCGGATGGAACATCGTCGCCTTCGTGTTGATCCTGATGTTCCTCGTGCTCGTCCACGAGGCCGGGCACATGGTCGTGGCCAAGTGGTGCGGGATGCGCGTGGAGCGGTTCTCCATCTTCTTCGGGCGACCGCTTGCCAGGTTCCGCCGGGGAGAGACCGAGTACGGGATCGGCTGGCTGCCGCTGGGCGGGTACGTGAAGATCACCGGGATGACCCGCGACGAGGACCTTCCTCCCGATCTGGTACCCCGTGCGTACTACGCCGCCGCCACCTGGAAGAAGGTCGCGACGATCTTCGCGGGCCCGTTCGTCAACCTCGTGGTGGCGTTCATCTGCTTCGCCCTCTACTTCTGGATCGGCGTTCCGTCGCTGCAGGCGACCAATTCCGTGGAGGCCGTCACGCAGGGCACCCCTGCTGCCGCTGTGGGCATCGCGCCGGGCGATCGCATCCTGTCTGTAAATGGCATCGCGATGCGGGGCGAGGACGGGATCGCGGCCGCACGCGAGGAATTGCAGCGCCATCCGGAGCAGCCGGTCACCGTGAGGTTCTCGCGCGATGGTGAGGTGCTCCAGCGCGATGTTGTGCTTGCAGCGGCGGATGGGCCGGACGGCGCACGAGTAGGGCGCCTCGGCGTGCAGTTCCAGGTCACCGAGGGGCCGCGGCAGTCGGAGAGTGCCCTGGGCGGCCTCAGTACGTCGGCGCGGTACACGTGGTTCCTGATCGAGGCGAACGCCAAGGGCATCGGCCAGCTGTTCACGAGCGAGCAGGCCCGGGAGCAGGTGGGGTCGGTGGTGGCGATCGGGGCGGTGTACAACGAGGTGGCGGGCGATGGGCTCACCGAGATCATCCGGTTCATCGGGATCATCAGCCTCGTGCTCGCCATCTTCAACCTGTTGCCGATCTTCCCGCTCGACGGAGGGCACATCCTGTTCGCCCTGCTGGAGAAGCTGAAGGGATCACCGATCAGCACCAAGGTGTACGAGCGGTCGGCGATGGTCGGCTGGGCCGTGATCCTGATCGTCTTCGTGTTCGCGCTGCAGAACGACATCGTGCGGCTGACGGGTGAGGGCTTCCAGCTGCGGTAGGCCGCGCGCGGCCCGCTACACTCCCGGCCCGTGGAGACGCCCCGACGCATGAGCGCGGTCTGCCGCGTGGGTGACGTCCCCGTGGGCGGCGGCAACCCGGTGGTGGTCCAGTCGATGACCAACACCGACACCAAGGACGCCGTGTCGACGGCGGCGCAGGTTGCCGAGCTCGCCGAGGCCGGCTCGGAGCTCGTGCGCATCACGGTGAACAACCGGGAGGCGGCGGCCCAGGTACCGGAGATCGTGGCCCGCCTCCGCGACGTGCATGGGGTCGAGGTGCCGATCGTCGGCGACTTCCACTACAACGGCCACACGTTGCTGCGCGAGTTCCCGGAAACGGCCGACGCGCTCGCGAAGTACCGGATCAACCCCGGGAACGTCGGCCGGGGCGCACGGCACGACGCCAACTTCGCCACGATGATCGAGGCCGCGATCGACCACGGCAAGCCCGTGCGTGTCGGCGTGAACGCCGGGTCGCTCGACCCCGAGCTGCTCGACGGCCTCATGGAGGAGAACGCTCGCCGGGCCGATCCGCTCTCTGCAGACGAGGTGCTGCGGCAGGCCATGGTGCAAAGCGCCCTCACCTCCGCTGCCGCGGCCGAGGAGATCGGCCTCCCGCACGACCGGATCATCATCTCGTGCAAGGTCAGCCGGCTGCCGGACATGGTGGCGGTGTACCGGGCACTCGCCGGCCAGTGCGACTATCCGCTGCACCTGGGGCTCACCGAGGCGGGGATGGGGGCGAAGGGGATCATCGCGACAACGGCCGCCCTGTCCGTGCTGCTGGAGGAAGGCATCGGCGACACCATCCGGGCCAGCCTCACGCCAGAGCCCGGCGGTGACCGCACCGTCGAGGTGCGTACGTGCCTGGACATCCTGCAGAGCCTCGGCCAGCGATCGTTTCGGCCCGAGGTCACGGCATGCCCGGGCTGTGGTCGGACCACCTCGTCGGTGTTCCAGGAGCTCGCGCAGGCGATCCAGGGCCACCTCGATGAGCGCATGGCCGTGTGGCGTACCGAGCGGCCCGGGGTCGTGGACATGCATGTGGCCGTGATGGGGTGCATCGTGAATGGTCCCGGCGAGAGCCGCGCAGCGGACATCGGCATCAGCCTCCCGGGAACCGGCGAGGAACCCCGTGCTCCGGTGTACGTCGACGGCGAGAAGGTGGCGACGCTTGAGGGCCCCACCCTGGCGGAGGACTTCCTCGCCATGGTGGAGGACTATGTCGAGGCGCACTACGCGCCAACGGGGGCACGCGTGTGAGCGACGCAGCGTGGCGAATGCCGGCCTCGCCCTACCGTGGTTCGTGGCGCCTTGCCGGCCGGTTCTGGCCGACGGTGCGCGAGGACCCGGCGGACGCGGAGGCCATCAGCCACAAGCTGTCCGTGCGCGCGGGGCTCGTGCGGCAGCTCGCGGCGGGGCTCTACACGGTGACGCCCATGGGGCTGCGCGTCATCCAGCGCGTCGAGGCCATCATCCGCGAGGAGATGAACCGCATTGGGGCGCAGGAACTGCTGATGCCCGTGATGCACCCCGCAGAGATCTGGGAGGCAACCGGACGCTACGGGCTCTCGGAGCAGTTCCGGCTGGAGGATCGCGGCGGGCGGCCGATGGTGCTTGGGATGACGCACGAGGAGATCGTGACCTGGCACGCCGCGCGGGAGTTGCGCTCCTACCGGGATCTCCCGCAGAGCTGGTACCAGATCCAGACCAAGCTGCGTGACGAGCCCCGCCCGAAGAGCGGCATGCTGCGCGTGCGCGAGTTCACCATGAAGGACTCCTACTCCTTTGATGCTGACGCCGATGGGCTCGAGAAGTCGTACGCGGCCCACTCGGAGGCCTACGCGCGCATCTTCGACCGTGCAGGCCTGCTCTGGTACCGCGTGGAGAGCGACGTGGGGATGATGGGCGGGAGCGGGGCCCACGAGTACATGGCGCCGAGCCCGTCGGGCGAGGATGTGGTGGCGCGTACTGCATCCGGCTCCTACGCGGCCAACGTGGAACTCGCGACCTCGGTCGCGTGCGAGCCGGCCTTCGGGGAGCCCTTCGGCGCTCCCGAGGAGTTCGCGACACCGGGCATCGGAACCATCGAGGAGCTCACGGCGTTTACCGGGCAGCATCCGGCGACGCTGGCCAAGAGCGTCGTGCTGGTGGCCGACTCCGGTCCGGTGCTGGCGATCGTGCGGGGGGAGCACCAGGTGCACGAGAAGAAGATCGCGCACATCATCGGCGAGCATCGTGCGGCCCACCCGGAGGAGATCCGCGAGTGGTTCGGTGCCGACCCCGGATCGCTCGGGCCGGTCGGGGTGTCTGCCGAGGTGCGCATCGTGGCCGATTCAACGCTTGAGCAGGGGCATTACGTCACCGGGGCCAACAGGGATGGCTTCCACCTGCGCGGGGTCGTGCTCGGCCGCGACTTCGCCGCGGAGACCGCCGACATACGCACGGTCCTCGAGGGCGAGGAGTCCCGTGATGGGAGCGGGCCGATCGAGCTCGTGCCGGTGATCGAGATCGGCAACATCTTCAAGCTCGGCACCAAGTACTCCGAGCCTCTCGGTGCCACGTATCTCGATGAGAACGGGCAGGAGCAGCAGATCATCATGGGTTCCTATGGAATCGGTCCCGCGCGCGTGGCCATGGCCGCCATCGAGCAGGGGCACGACGACAACGGGATCATCTGGCCGACCGGGATCGCTCCCTTCGACGTGCACGTCGTCCTCATCGGGGACCCCGACAGCGCCCAGGGGGAGTACGCGGGCGCGCTCTGGGCGGAGTTGTCCGACCTCGGGCTCGAGGTGCTGCTCGACGACCGTCCCGGGCTTCGCCCCGGGGAGAAGTTCGTAGAGGCCGACCTGCTGGGCTGCCCGGTTCGGGTGACGGTGGGGAAGAGGACCCTTCCGGACGGTCCGCTCGAGGTAATGGTGCGCCGCACCGGCGAGAAATCGGAGATCGCCCTGGAGGGCGCAGCACACGCGATCAGGGCGCTGTGGGACGGCCTCGCGGCGGGCTGAGCGCCAGTACCCCCGTGCTAGTGTCCGCGGCGCTTCGGGGCGTGGCGCAGTCTGGTAGCGCACCCGGCTGGGGGCCGGGCGGTCGGAGGTTCAAATCCTCTCGCCCCGACTATTCGGAGCAGGCATGAGCGCAGGCCTCAAGCGCCGCCTCCGGTGGCTTCCCAACGCGATCACCATCGCACGCCTGTGCTGCCTGCCGGTGCTCCTCGTGTGGTGCGCCACGGCGGACGGACCGTCTTTTCCATTGGGCGTGTTCTTCGGCGCCGTCGCGATCACCGACCTGATCGACGGGCGCCTCGCTGCACTCCTCGATGCCCGCACGCCGCTTGGCCGGATCCTTGACCCCCTCGCCGACCGCCTGCTCATGGTGGTGGGGCTGATCGGCCTGCTCCTGCTCGCCCGGTTCGCCTGGCCGGGGCCCGTGATCATCCTGGTGCGCGACGTGGCCTCGATCGCCGGGTTTGCGTGGCTCGCCCGGCGAGGCATCCTGATGGAGATCGACTTTGCCGGGAAGGTGTCGTCGGGCTTCAACATGGGGTGCGTCGCCGTGGGGCTCGCCATTTCCGCCACGTGGGTCGATACCGTGTTCTGGTGCGCGGTGGGGCTGTCCGTGCTGACCTTTGTGAACTACGTGGGAATCGCGGTGGGCCGGGTACGGGCCCAGCGGACCGGGCCAGTAACCTCAACCATTACTTGAGGGTTTAGCCCGTCGGGACTAGTGTGGACCGCCCTCGACCGGGAGTCCCCATGTCCGCGCGCGTCTCACATCGGAGTGCCCAGTGGTGACCTGCCCCGCCTGCGGGGCCGACCGCCCCGACGGCGACCGCTTCTGCGGCGTCTGCGGCGGGCCGCTGCCGGATCCCGATGCGGGGGCCCAGGCGACAGGCCCCATCGAGGCGCTGGTTGACGCCGGCGCCACGCCACCGGGCGCGATGCCGCGCATTGGGCCTGCACTGGTTATTCGCCTGCAGGGCGGGCGAATGGGCGAGGTTTTTCCGCTGGCGCAGCCGGTCACCACGATCGGGCGGGAGCCCGCATGCGACGTGTTCCTCGATGACATCACCGTGTCCCGCGCCCATGCGGAGGTACGGCAGGACGCCTCCGGGTTCGTGCTGGTCGATGCCGGAAGCACGAACGGCACCTACGTGAACCGCAGGGTGCTCGAGGCCCCCGAGATCCTGGCGGATGGCGACGAGGTTCAGGTGGGCAAGTTCCGCCTGGTGTTCATCGGATAATGGGAACAGGGGTCCAGACCGAGCTGCTCGGGCCAGACGACGGTGACCATGCCGCCGGCATGACGATCGGCGCGGTGTGCGATGCCCTGCGCCCGGAATTCCCCGATCTCTCCATCTCCAAGATCCGGTACCTCGAGGATCGGGACCTCGTCACCCCGCGCCGCACGAGCGGCGGATATCGTGTGTACGGCCCCCGCGATGTCGAGCGCCTTCGCACCATCCTCCGACTCCAGCGGGATGAGTTCCTCCCCCTGCGGGTGATCCGCGAGGAGCTGGATTCACTTCGCACCGGCTCCGTGGCGGCCGCGAAGCAGTCCCGGCGGCTCAAGGGGGAGAACCTGCGCGGACCGCGTGATGGGGCACGGCACTCCACTGCCGAGGTGCTGTCGGTATCCGGTGCTGACGCAGACCTGGTGCGGAGCCTCGACCAGTACGGCCTGATCAGTGGTACCGACGACCTGGACGACACCGAGCTCGAGGTGGTGAAGGCGGCAGTCGAGCTTCGGGCGTACGGACTCGAGCCGCGGCACCTTCGGACCCTCAAGATGGCCGCTGAGCGGGAAGCCGGGCTTCTCGAGCAGGTGCTGTCCACGGGCCTTCGGTCCTCGAACCCGGATCGTCGGGCCGAGGCGGTGGAGTCGCTCGAGTCACTTGCCGCCCTGGCCTCGCATGTGCGCGACCTGATCCTGATCCAGGAGCTCAGGCGCGTGGTCTCGTCCATCCCCACGGCATCCTCAGGAGCCCGATGAGCTACGACATCGATGGCGCGATCCGCCGCATACCGCATCACCCGAAGCCCGGGATTCTGTTCTACGACCTCATGCCGCTATTCGAGGATCCCGCCGGCCTGGCTGCCTGCGTGGACCGGATCGCCGAGTGGGGACGCGAGCGGGACGCGGAGGTGGTTCTCGGCGCGGAGGCACGAGGCTTCGTGCTCGGGGGCGCCATCGCGCGTCAGCTGGGCGTCGGCTTCGCGTGCGCCCGGAAGCCGGGCAAGCTGCCGTATGAGGTGATCCGGCGCGAGTACACGCTGGAGTACGGAACCGATGTACTCGAGATCCACCGCGACGCCATTCGCCCGGGCCAACGGGTGCTCGTGCACGACGACCTGCTGGCCACCGGCGGGACCGCGCTGGCGAAGTGCCAACTGGTGGAGGAACTCGGTGGCGTCGTGGCAGGGGTGGCCTTCGTGGTTGAGCTCACCTTCCTGCCGGGGCGTGAGCGCCTGGCGGGATACGACGTCCTGTCGCTGGTCTCCTACGACACCGAGGACGTCGAGGAGTAGGTCCTCCGCAGGTGCGCGATGAAGGGGTCTGCGGAAAGACCGCTGCCCGTCGCGCTCCGCATGAGTTCCGCGGTATCCATCACGCGCCCGTGACGGTGCACGCGTTCGCGCAGGAAGGCGAGCAGGGGGGCGGGGCCTTCCTCGGTGAGAACGGCCCCGATCGGGCCGACCTCGGCTGCAATGGCGTCCGCGAGTTGGGCCGCATAAAGGTTTCCGAGGGTGTAGGTGGGGAAGTAGCCGAAGATCCCGGCTGCCCAGTGAATGTCCTGCATCGCGCCCTCGGCAGGGGTTGCCGGGGTGATGCCCAGGAGCTCCTCGAGGCCCTCGTTGAAGGCGGCGGGCAGGTCGGGGACGGCCAGCTCACCGGTGATGATCTGGCGCTCGAGGCGAGTGCGCAGGACGATGTGGAGGTCGTACGTCACCTCGTCGCTCTCCACCCGGATCGGCTGGCGCTCGACACGGTTCAGCGCGCGAACGTAGTCGTCGGGGCGGAGGGTTGCCGCAGCCCCGGGGAAAGCCGTAGCCATCGAGGGGGAGAGGCGCGCCCAGAACTCGGGGGTTCGCCCGACGTGGTTCTCCCAGAATCGGGACTGGCTCTCATGTGCGCCGAGTGAGGGCGCATCCCCGGCGAGCGTGCGCCTGTGTTCCATGGGGATGCCCTGGTCATACAGGGCATGGCCGCCCTCGTGGAGGGCAGCCATGATGCAGGAGAGCGGGTCGTGTGGGTCGACACGCGTGGACAGGCGGGTGTCGCCGGCCCCGAGGCCCATGGTCACCGGGTGCGCGGTCCGGCCCACGAGGCCGCGGTGCTCGTCGAAACCGATGTCCACGACGACCTGCCGGGCCACGTCCATCTGGGCCTCGTCATCCCAGGGCCCCCCGGACAGGGCTCCGCCGCCGCGGCCCGCGAGCTCATCGACGAGGGGGCCCACGCGCTCGGCCAGGGCGCTGAGCACGGGCTCGAGGGCGGCGTAGGTTGTGCCCGGCTCATAAATGTCAATCAGGGCGTCATACGGGTCGCCGCCGTCAGCCAGCGCGTCTGCCTGCTCCCGGGTGAGCTCCACGAGGGGGCCGAGCTCGCCCAGCCAGGCCTGGACGTCCCCTGCAGGCCGCGCGGCGCCCCATGTGGCCACGCTCCGCGACGACTGCTCGGCAAGGGCGCGCACCAGCTCCTCGGGAACGCGGCGCGCATTCTCGCGCTCGCGACGTGCGATTCGACCGCTGGCCGCTTTCCACGGGTCATCAGATCCGGCGATCACATCGAGGGCCTCTGCCGGGCCCTCGTCAAGCAGGTGACGGTGGCGAAGTGCTGCGAGGGTTGCGAGCTGCGCGCCCCGTGCCTCGGCGGCGCCCGGGGGCATGATCGTCTCGCGGTCCCACTCCAGCACCGCGGCAGCTCCGTCAAGATCCGCCAGAGTTCCCATCCACGCCGTGGCTATGGTCCATGCCTGTTCACCGGTCATGCGCCGCACGGTACCCGGGGGCGTATCCTCTCGCCGGTGAAGGAGCGACCATCGGCACTCGTGAGGTGGGAGGAACTGCACATCGGCGTGCAGATCGTCGCCACCTTTGTCGTGTCGGTGCTCATCCTCTGGGTGCTGCACATCGGCCTGCTGAACCAACCAAACGGCCGTGGCTTCCTGTACGGGCTGTTCTGGGCCGTGCCGCTCACGGTGATCGTGGTGGGGGCGACGCGGGCCGAGCGGGCGAAGCGGCTTCGTGCACAGGGAGGCGATCCCGCGTCCTGACCGTCGACTCAGCCTGTGTCGCACCCGGCGACTTAGACTCGATGAACCATGAACCGAAAGGGATGACCGATGACCCCTGACGACACCGTGCGCATGGCTCTCTGCACCCAGATGGGCCGGGAGTTCGCTGCCCACTTCCAGTACCTCGCAATGTCCGCATGGCTGGAGGACGAGGGGCTTCCCGAGCTGTCGGGCTTCTTCGCGCGGCAGGCCCAGGAGGAACACGGGCATGCCATGAAGATCTTCCGCTACGTCCTCGACACCGGCGGCCCCGTGGCCATTCCCGGCCAGGACCCGCCCATGGGGTCATTCGATTCGGTGGAGGCACTCGTTGCGGCCGCTCTTGCCCAGGAGGAGCAGGTCACGCGCTGGATCGATGAGCTGGTCCACCTCGCACGCGACCATCGGGACCTCGCAAGTGAGGCGTTCCTCCAGTGGTACGTAACCGAGCAGGTGGAAGAGGTCGCGACGATGACCGAACTGCTGCAGGTGGTGCGCAGGGCGGGCGACAGCCTCCTGTTCGTGGAGGACTACGTGGCCCGGAGGCACCCCGGACAGGGCTAGGCCCTAGGCAACCGGCGGCCGGGGAAGGTCAGGCACGAACCGCCCGATGCGACTCCGGTTGCGTGCGACCCAGGGGTAGGCCCGGTACGCACCCGTGGCGAGGAGGGCCTGCCCGCCCGGCATCCGCGTCAGGATGACGCCGAAGGCGTCGGTCGCCGATGCCAGGCCGCGGTCGTCCGCGACGTGCACCGATTCGTGCCGCACACCCTCCGGGAGGACCGCCAGTATTCGGACGGCGCGAGGGTCATCGAACGGGAGGAGCCGGATGCCCGGCGGGCGGGCGACCCGCCGGGCGACCTGGGCGAAGGCGCGGCAGAACCTGCAATCGCCGTCATAGAGGATGACCAGCGGCTGCAGGGCGGCAGTCAGGCGGGCATGCTCCGGAACAGCGGCGTGACATCGGCATCCATGGCGTCGTAGTACGAGCCACGCGGTGTCGCCGAGGCACTTCCCTGGATCTCACCGCGCGACACGGTCACCCCGTGTGGAGCGACGAACAGGATGCCCTGCGCGACATCGCTGACCGAGCCCTCGAGGGCGGCGGCGAGGCCGGCGCAGAAATCGCGAAGGCGCTCCTCGAGCTCGCGGTCGACGCCGCGCACATCGAGGAACACGGGGGATCCCGCCTTCACCTGATCGCCGATCTCCTGGGCATCGTTGAAGGTGAGCGGGCTGAGCATGTGGACCCGCACAGGGGCGGGGAGTGCATGGACGGGCATGGTCCCTCCGGATAGTGGTTCCGGTGGTTCCTTTCGCCGCCGGGGGCCCCGCTCCTACCCGGTGCTCCCGGGGGGATGCACCAGCATCACGGTGCACGGCGCGTTATAGGCCAGGTGCTGCGCGAAGCTGCCGATCAGCATGTGCTCGACCGCACCGCGGTGGCGCACGGCGATGAGCAGATCAACGCCTGCCTCGCGGGCCCAGTCGACGGTCGCGGTCGCTGGGTGGCCCTCGAGCAGAACGCCCTCTGAGCCCGGCGCAAGGGCAACCATCTGCTCCATCCACCCACGCGCGTCGGTGATGTCATCGTTGATGGCATCCGATGGATAGCCGCTGTAGGTGCTGATGCCCGGCTCCATCACGTGAACGAGGGTCAGGGCGCCATCGCCAAGCCCCCGCGTGCGGATGGCGGCGGCGAGCGCGGCATCGCCGGCGGGGGACCCGTCGAGGCAGCATGCGATGTGCGCGTAGCCAACGGCCATGGTTGGAGGCTAAGACATCTCGTCGGACGCCGCCGGAATCGACTCTGCGATGCGGACCGCATCAGCGGGGGGATCGCCCGTGCCCCGGACCTGCAGGCCGTACGCGCGGTCGCCGCGCTCCCATACGAGGAAGGCCATGCCCCGGGCACGCATCACGCCCTGGACTCCGCCCACATCCACGGCACGGCCTCTCCCGTCCGGAACTTCCGGGGATGCAAGGGGGCCCGGGCACTGGCGGAGCAGGACACGCGCATCGCCCTCCCCGGGCATCCAGGCGACCGCGATGGACGGAGGAGCGAACGGATATGCGGCCTCCGGCTCAACCCGCACAGTGGTCATGGAGAACCCCTCCGGAAGCCAGCTGGGGAGCAGCGCGGGATACCCGGCCTCGAGCTCCGCGATGTCCAGGGACGAGACGGTGTCGCCGGCACCGAATCCCGCGGCCATGCCGTGGGTCGCCCCGAGGCGTCCCTCGATCCTGCCGGCCACGAGGGACATCTCGGTGATACCCGAGTGCATGAGGCGCCCGATCGATTCGCCATCCGGGGCAATGGCATCAACGGCCACCGGGATCGGACCCGCCGGCAATCGCCCCGCCACCAGCCCGTGCGCGTCCACCGCGATGTCCACGGCATCGTGGTCCGGCATGGCCGCCCGCACATGGGCGACTCCCTGCGCAGCCCTGCCCAGCAGCAGGCGGTCGGACACGCCCTCGGCGGACACGGCGCAGACCGTGGCGACGAGCGGCCGCACGGCGCTGGGCACACCCGGGGGGCACCCAATCCGGGCGACGACGTCGCCGGCGTCTGTCACCCACGCCGCGCGCACTCGTGGCGGGTCACCCGTTCGCGAGATCGCCACCCGCGCCGCACAGTCATCGGTGGGGGGGAGGACGAGGTCGACGGGGTGCTCGAGTACCGCCTCAATAGCCCCGCGGTCAGCCGAAGAATCCGCCATGGGCGCACGTTAGACGCCCCAGCCTGCGGCTGGCACCGGGCATCGGGCACGCGCCGCGCGTCTACAGTTGCGCCCATGAGCGACGACGTGATCCGCCTGGTGCTGGACAACCCCGACATCATCCTGATGCAGCGACCCGAATCTCCTGCACTCGTACATGGGCGCGTCGACCGCGACGCGCACGAGGCCCTGGCTCCGCTCTGGGACGACGTGGACGGAACGAAGGGCACCGCGCGGGTGGAGCGGCGGGGGGATGAGATCGTGGCCGTTGCCTCACTCACGGCCCCGGTGGAGGTCGACCTCGAGGTCGTGCTGGGCCTTCCTGACGAGCTCAGCGCCGGAATGGAGCGGCGCCCGTCGGCGCTCGTGATGATCTATCCGGATGACGATGCGCGGGCCGCTGGCCTGTCCGACTTCCGCACCGGGGGCGTGCGCGGTGACTGGTACGTGCTCGGGATCGTCCTGCCGAACGCCTCCACCGACCCGCTTCGCGAAGGCGCTTAGAGGTACGGACGGGGGTCCATAGCCACCCCGGCGATGCGGATCTCGAAGTGCAGGTGGTCTCCCGTGGAATTCCCGGTGTTGCCGACCCGACCGATGACCTGGCCGATTGCCACGACGTCGCCTTTGGTCACGTCGAAGGCGCTCATGTGTCCGTACCGCGTCGTATCCCCATTGCCGTGGTCGAGGATGACGAGGTTGCCGTAGCCCGACTCCATGCCCGCCGTGACGACCACCCCCGCCTTCGCGGCCCGGATCGGCTGCCCCTCGGGAGCGGCGATGTCGAGTCCCTCATGCATTCGCCCCCACCGTGGTCCGAACGGCGAGCTCACCATGCCGTTGGTCGGCCAGATGAACCCTGTCGCGGACGGGGTCGTGTCATCCGGCTCCGGCACCGGGTATTCGGTGAACGCGACCGTCGCGGCGCCGGGCGTCCCTGCCACCGAACGAACCTTGAGGCCGAGCCGCCTCAGGACCTTGGCGTTCGCGATTCCCGTCGGCCTCATGCGCAGGCGCCGCTGAAGAAGGCGCACTCCGGCCCGGGTCCTGCGGTCGTACCGGCCGGTGATCTTGACGCGGATCCCCCTGCTGCGAAGAGCGCGCTGCAGGCGCCCCACCGCCGCGCCGCGCGCGCCGGGGCGAAGGGGTGCCGTCGTGGCCACGCGCTTCGGTGGGGGAGGGGGCTCCACGGGCTGGGACTCCGGAGTGGCCCCGGGGTCCGGCGGCGCCGGTGCCTGCACGGCGGCACCCGTCTCGGGAGATGGCACGGAGCCCGGCGCGGGCAACTGCTGCGCCAATGCAGGCGAGCAGATGGCGAGCAGAATGGTGCCGGCGATCGCGGCGATGAGGGTGAGTGGCCTCATGGGCATGCGGCGGAGCACGCTAGCGGACGGTGTCGGAGGCATTTCCACACGACGTTCTTGGTCGCCAGGCGGCGGGTTCCTCGGATGTTTCGCTGTTGCGCGCCCGCCGGTAATGCGGATTTCCCTGTTCTGCGGCACAATCCCGCTATGAGCGAGATGCGCGTGATGGTGGATGGCGTCCTGGTGCATGCGGGGGACACCGCCTGCATTCCCCTTGATGACGGGCTTGTGCGCGGCGACGGCGTGTTCGAGGGGCTGCGGCTCTACGGCCATGCCGCACGGACGCCGGAGGCACACCTGGATCGCATGGAGCGCTCAGCGGACATGGTGCGCCTGCCATTCGACCGTGCGCTCATCCGGGACGAGATGCAGAGGTTCTCGGAGGTGACGTCCGCGGCGGACTGCGCCCTGCGGGTGATGCTCACCCGCAGCGGGCACCGGGTGTTGCGCGAGGAGGCGCTCTTCCCGCCGGCGCCGGAGGGGTGGTCCGTGCTGCCCGTGGCGCATCGGATCACTCCGCTTCTCATCGCCTCGAAGACGCTGAGCTACGCCGCCAACATGCAGGCTGCGCGCCTGGCGGCAGAGGCCGGGGCCGACACCGCGCTTCTCGTGGACGCCGACTCTGACGGGGTGCTCGAGTGCCCGGTGGCCAGCTTCGTCTGGCTGGAGGGTGACGACCTGGTGGCCCCATCGCTCGATACCGGGATCCTCGACTCGATCACGCGGCGCCTCATCGCAGAGGTCACCACACTCCACGTGCGTGATCGCTCGGTGCAGGATCTCGCCGACGCCGACGGCGCACTGGTGATCTCCACGGTGCTCGAGAGCCGGGCGGTGCGCGAGGTGCAGGGGATAGCGACCTACGACGTTGCCAACCGCAGGCTCACCGAAATCGCCACCGCCCTGGCCGAGGTGTGCGCCACGGGTGACCCCGAGGGAGGGCGGGCAGTCCCGGCGTGACCGTTCGCCTGCGCGGCCTGCGCAGGCATGAGAAGATACGCCCATGTCCTGGTGGGTGATTCTCATAATCGTGGTCGTGGTGATCCTCCTGATCGCGTGGATCATCTCCCTGTACAACCGGCTCGTGCGGCTTCGCGTCGAGACGCAGCAGGGTTGGGCGAATATCGACGTGCAGCTTCGCCGCCGATATGACCTGATCCCGAATCTCGTCGAGACGGTCAAGGGGTACGCCGAGCACGAGCGTGGCGTCTTCGAGGAAGTCACGCGCGCACGTACCGCGGCGATGGACGCCAAGGGGGTGGCCGAGTCCGGCCAGGCGAACACCATGCTCGCGCGTGCCCTCGGTGGCCTGTTCGCCGTTGCAGAGAACTACCCTGACCTCAAGGCGTCGGCGAACTTCCTGCAGCTGCAGACCGAGTTGGCCAACGTGGAAGAGATGCTGGCGGCCGCGCGGCGTTACTACAACAGCACCGTGGCCCAGTACAACGCCACGCAGAACACGGTCCCCAGCAACCTGGTCGCCAAGTTCGGCGACTTCGCAGAGGCGGAGTTCTTCGAGGAGGAGGACGACGCCGTCCGGGCGGCCCCGCAGGTCTCGTTCGAGCGGTAGGTGACCCTCCAGCAGCAGATCCGGGCGAACCGGTGGCGGACGCTCCTGCTGCTCGCGCTATTCGTCGCTCTGATCGCGCTGATCCTCGCGGTCGTCTACCCGTTCGTGGATATCGGCGTCCTCGGGGTCATAGGGTTCGCCCTGATTGCCTACGGGGTGTTCATGTGGTTCTCCGCGGGGAAGGTGGTCGCGTCGCTCGCCGGCGCACACCCCATCACCCGGGACCAGCACCCTGAGCTCTGGCAGGCAGTTGATGCTGCTGCGGTGGGGGCGGGGCTGCCCGTGACGCCCGACGTCTACATCATCAACGACCCGGCACCCAACGCCTTCGCCGCCGGACGGGACCCCGCGCATGCCTACGTCGCGGCCACCACGGGCCTCCTCGACCTGATGGGTCCGCGCGAGCTGCGGGCGGTCATGGCCCACGAGATCGCACACGTGCGAAACCGCGACGTGCGCCTCATGGCGCTCGCATCGGTACTCGCCGGCGTGCTGCTGATCCTGTCGGACATCCTTCTCCGCGTCTTCATCTTCGGGGGAGGGCG
>JAPOLI010000013.1 GCA_029977205.1 bacterium | reverse complement strand
CGCGCTTGCCCAGCAGGTTCTGGCGGAAGCGGCCCTGCTTCCCCTTCAGCATGTCGCTGAGGGACTTCAGCGGACGCTTGTTGGCGCCGGTGATGACGCGGCCGCGGCGGCCGTTGTCGAACAGCGCGTCGACGGCCTCCTGCAGCATGCGCTTCTCGTTGTTCACGATGATCTCGGGCGCGCCGAGGTCGAGCAGGCGCTTCAGGCGGTTGTTGCGGTTGATGACGCGGCGGTACAGGTCATTCAGGTCCGACGTCGCGAAGCGCCCGCCGTCGAGCTGCACCATGGGCCGGAGCTCCGGCGGGATCACCGGCACGGCCTCGAGGATCATCCACTCCGGGCGGTTGTCCGAGTGGATGAACGCCGAGCAGACGCGCAGGCGCTTGAGCGCACGGGCGTGACGCTGGCCGCGCGAGGTCTGGATGATCTCGCGCAGTGACGCAGCCTCGGCTTCGAGGTCGAAGCCCTCGAGCAGCTGGCGGATCGCCTGCGCGCCCATGCCGCCCTCGAAGTACTCGCCGAACCCGAACGGCGACGCGAAGCGGTCCCGCATCTCGCGGAACAGCTGGTCGTCGCTGATGACATCGCGCGGCGAGATGTCCTTGAAGGTGGCCCACGCCTCCTGGATGCGCTCGACCGACTCCTCGGTGTAGCGCTCGTCGTCGCGGATGAGCGCGTCGGTCTCCTTGCGGAGCTCCGACTCGATGGACTTGCGCTCGCCCTCCGTGACCTCGCGCCGCACCGGCGGGGCGTCGGGGTTCTCCGGATCACGCGTGGTGGCGATGTCCTCGAGCCAGAACTCGTCCTCCACGTCAAAGCCCGTGGTCTCCTCCTCGCGCAGCCAGTTGACGCGGCGGTCCAGCCGCTCGCGCAGCTCCTGGGCGCGGAGGTCGCGCTCCTGCACGTACTGCTGCACGGCCTCGTCCACCTGCTCCTGGAGGGTTCCGAGGTCGGCATCCCGCTTGGCGACGTCTACCGAGGTGACGATGGATGCCGCGAAGTAGAGGACCTTCTCAAGCTGCTTCGGCGCCAGGTCGAGGATGTAGCCGATGCGACTCGGCACGCCCTTGAAGAACCAGATGTGGCTGACGGGCGCAGCGAGGTCGATGTGCCCCATGCGCTCGCGGCGCACCTTGGCGCGCGTCACCTCGACGCCGCAGCGCTCGCAGATGATGCCCTTGTACCGGACGCGCTTGTACTTGCCGCAGTAGCACTCCCAGTCCTTGGTCGGACCGAAGATCTTCTCGCAGAAGAGCCCGTCCTTCTCGGGCTTGAGCGTGCGGTAGTTGATCGTCTCGGGCTTCGTCACCTCGCCGGACGACCACTGGCGGATCTGCTTCGACGAGGCGAGGCCGATCTTGATGGAGTCAAAGTTGTTGATGTCGATCACGAGTCGCCCTCCGCGTCGCCCTTGTCGTCACCGGCGCCGGCAGCCACCTTCTCGGCCGTCGCGGCCTTCTTGGCCTCTTCAGCCTCCCGCTCGAGCTCCTCCTCGATGGGCAGCGGGGCCCCGGAGAGGTCAATGCCGAGCTCCTCCGCGGCGCGGAGCAGCTCGTCGTCCTCGCGGGCAGCGGAGTCCACGCCCGCCCCGCCCTCGATGCGCACGTCGAGCGCCAGGCTCTGCATCTCCTTCAGCAGCACCTTGAAGCTCTCCGGGATCGACGGCTCCTGGATGTTCTCGCCCTTGACGATGGCCTCGTAGGCCTTCACGCGGCCCACGGTGTCGTCGCTCTTGATGGTCAGCATCTCCTGGAGGGTGTACGCGGCGCCATATGCCTCGAGCGCCCAGACCTCCATCTCGCCGAAGCGCTGCCCGCCGAACTGCGCCTTGCCGCCCAGCGGCTGCTGGGTGACGAGCGAGTACGGGCCGGTCGACCTGGCGTGGATCTTGTCGTCCACGAGGTGGAGCAGCTTCAGCATGTACATGTAGCCGACGGTGACCTTGCCGTCGTAGGGCTCGCCCGAGCGGCCGTTGAACAGCCGCAGCTTGCCGCTCACGCGGCGGCCCTCGATCTCATCGCCCTTCACGCGGAGGTCGATCGGCTCATCGGAGTGGGCCGCGGACCACTCGGCCAGCACCCGGTCGACGTCCTCGGGCGTTGCGCCGTTGAACACCGGGGTGGCCACGAACGTACGGGTCGTCGCGCCGTCGGCGCCGGCCTCCCAGCCCGTCGCCGCGGCCCAGCCCATGTGGGTCTCCAGGATCTGCCCGATGTTCATCCGGCTCGGAACGCCCAGCGGGTTGAGGATCATGTCGATCGGGGTCCCGTTCTCGAGGAACGGCATGTCCTCCTCGGCCACGATCTTCGAGATCACGCCCTTGTTGCCGTGACGACCGGCCAGCTTGTCGCCCTCGGCGATCTTGCGGCGCTTCGCCACGTACACGCGCACCATCTCGTTCACGCCAGCGGGAAGGTCGTCGCCCTCCTCGCGGCTGAAGGTCTTCACGTCGATGACCTTGCCGCCCTCGCCGTGGGGAACCTTGAGGGACGTGTCGCGCACCTCGCCGGCCTTCTCCTTGAAGATGGCGCGGATGAGCTTCTCCTCGGCGGTGAGCTCGGTCTCACCCTTCGGGGTGACCTTGCCCACGAGCAGGTCGCCCGACGCCACCTCGGCGCCGATGCGCACGACTCCGCGCTCGTCGAGGTCGGCCAGCGACTCCTCCGAGCGGTTCGGGATATCGCGGGTGATCTCCTCGGCGCCCAGCTTCGTGGTGCGCGCGTCGATCTCGTACTCCTCGATGTGGATCGACGAGAGGACGTCGTCCTTCACGAGGCGCTCGGACACGATGATCGCGTCCTCGAAGTTGTAGCCCTCCCACGACATGAAGGCCACGAGCATGTTCTTGCCCAGCGCGAGCTCGCCCTGGTCGGTGGACGACCCGTCGGCCAGCACCTGCCCCGCCTCCACCTTGTCGCCGATCGCGACGATCGGCTTCTGGTGGATGAGCGTGCCCTGGTTGCTGCGGACGAACTTCTCGAGGTCGTACTCGTCGTGCTCGCCGCCGCGCGCCTCGACGATGATGCGGGTGGCGTCAACGGCGCCGACCGTGCCGGCCCGGCGGGCCACCACGACGTCCCCGGTGTCCACCGCAGCGCGGTGCTCCATGCCGGTGCCCACCAGCGGCGCCTCGCTCACCATGAGCGGAACAGCCTGACGCTGCATGTTGGCGCCCATCAGGGCGCGGTTGGCGTCGTTGTGCTCGAGGAACGGGATCAGGGCGGTGGCCACGGACACGATCTGGTCCGGTGACACGTCCATGTACTCGACGTCCTTCGCCGTCACGAGGACGGGCTGGCCGTTCCGCCGGCAGAGCACCTCGTCCTCGAGGAGCTTGCCGTTCTTGTCGACCTCCGCGCTCGCCTGGGCGATGACGCGGTTCTCCTCCTGGGTGGCGTCGAGCCAGACGATCTCCCAATCGCCGCTGCCGTCCTTCTGCAGCTTGCCGCCCTTGACCACGCGGTACGGGGTCTGGATGAACCCGAACTCGTTCACGGTCGCGTGCGCCGACAGCGAACCGATGAGGCCGATGTTCGGCCCTTCCGGCGTCTCGATCGGGCACATGCGTCCGTAGTGGGTCGGGTGCACGTCGCGCACCTCGATGGGGGCCCGCTCACGGGTGAGGCCACCAGCGCCCAGCGCCGAGAGGCGGCGGCGGTGCGTCAGCCCGGCCAGCGAGTTGGTCTGGTCCATGAACTGCGACAGCTGGGACGAACCGAAGAACTCCTTGAGCGCCGCGACGACCGGACGGATGTTGATGATGGTCTGGGGCGTGATGGTGTCGGGATCCTCGGTGCTCATGCGCTCGCGCACCACGCGCTCCATCCGGTAGAGGCCGATGCGGAAGGCCTCCTGGATGAGCTCGCCGACGGTGCGCAGGCGGCGGTTCCCGAAGTGCTCGTACTCGTCGAGCTCATGCACCATCTTGTCTCGCGGCAGCATCTGGCCCTCGACGGCAAAGTCCTTCGACTCCTCGTCGATGCCGTACCGGATGGGCAGGTCCACGAGGCGACGGATGAGCTCCACGAGGTCGTCGCGCATGCCCGTGCGCGAGCCCGTGAACCGCGGGTTCGCGAGAGTGCGCGTGGCCGTGGTGCCATCGGCGGCAAGGCGCGCGTCAAGCTTGTAGCGGCCGACCTTGGTCAGGTCGTAGCGCTTCGGGTCGAAGAAGAGGCCGCGCACCAGGTTGAGCGAGTTCACCTCGGTCGGCGGCTCACCCGGGCGCTGCTTCTTGAACACCTCGATGAGGGCGTTCTGCATCAGGTCACCCGCGCGCAGGTCGACGCGCTTCTCGAGGCGCTCGAGCTCCTCCTCGATGCGCAGGCGCTCATCGCCGGGAACCGTCTCGATGTCCTTCGCCATCTCCTGCATCTCGGCGACCAGCGCGGCAAGGTCCTGAAGCGACTTCGCGTTGCCCGACGCGGCCGCCCCCTCGGTGACGTCCTTCTCGAGGGTCGCCTCGATGAAGGGGTTGACGCGCTTCTTGTCGGTCGGGTGAGGGAACAGGTTGCGGACGTCGTCGCGCGTGTAGCCCAGCGCGAACAGGAGCGTGGTGACCGGCAGCTTGCGCTTGCGGTCGATCCTGACGTTGACGAGGCCCTTCTTGTCGATCTCGAGCTCCACCCAGGATCCGCGCGCAGGCATGAGGTTCGCGATGAACACCTGCTTCTCGCGGTCCTTGGGCTCCATGAGGTAGGCGCCGGGCGAGCGCACGAGCTGCGTGACGATGACGCGCTCGGTGCCGTTGATGATGAAGGTGCCGAACTCGGTCATGAGCGGGAGGTCGCCCATGAACACCTTCTGCCGGCGGATCTCACCGGTCTCCTTGTTGACGAAGGAGACCTCCATCGTGAGCGGCGCCGCGTACGTCAGATCCTTCTCGCGGCACTCCTTGATGGGGTTGTTCGGCATGATCTCGTCGAACGGCATGCCGGGCTCCCAGCCCCCGATCGTGTAGGGGCCGAACTCCACCATGAGCGTGCCGGTGAAGTCCTGGATCGGCGAGATGTCGTCAACGGTCTCCCTCAGGCCCTCATTGAGGAACCAGTCGAAGCTCGCGCGCTGGATGTCGATGAGGTTCGGCACGTCGGGGACGCTCGGGGCGCCATCCTGGGTGCCGACGGGGTAGAAGAAACGCCGCTCACGAGTGCGGCGGGCGGTGGGCGTGCTCAAGTCGCAGAGCCTCCTGACGTGAGCTCGGTGATGTATGGGCAGGCGGCAGCGGGCGCCGCTGGCGCGAAGACGCGGAGTATGTTGGCGGGCAGCGGTTCGGGCACGTCGTACGCGACCACCGAATGCCGCCGCGCCGGGCATTGGGCGCAAGGGGCGGCGACGGCGGAACGGCCATCATACACATTCATCCCCTGCATGCCCCGGATACGGCGCGCGCCCGGAACGCTCGCCATACTCACGACGTGGCAGACGATGCCTCCGCACTGACCGACGATGATCGCACAGCGGCGATCACCGAGCGCCTCGTGCCCCTCCTCGACTCAACCCATCAGGTGTGGTCGACGGCGCAGGAGCGACGACGCCTGCGCGCGTTCGGCTTCCGGCCGGCCGTGGAGCCGGGGGTGCTCAAGCGCGAGTGGCAGGACACCCAGGTGCGCGTCGGACCCGACGACCTCCGGGTCGTCGCAGACGACGGATCCGGCGAGCTCGGCTGGAGTCCACGCGCCGGTCTCACCCTCGATGACGGCCCGTTCCGGGCAACGCCCTCGGCCATCCAGCTGACCGACTCGATAAACAGCCTGATCCACGGCTACGAGCGGTGGGTTGAGGCCCGGGAGGGGCGTGAGGAGCGCCTGCGCCGCGGGCACTGGAGCGCGGCGGACCGCAGGCAGGTGAATGCGCTGGCCGAGACGCGGCGCCTTCAGCGCCTCATCGCCGGCAGGACGTCGCGGGCCCGCCGGTCGTAGGACGCTCCGGCGGGCCTGCGACGGGCCTGTCTCAGCCCATGCCGTCCGGCTGGGCGCCCGGGTCGCCGGTGCGCCCGATTACCTTGCCCCCGGCGACGTGCTCCAGGTCCTCGAGCCATCCGGTAAGGCGCGCGTAGTCCTTGTCGTCCTCGGGAAGGGTCGCCCGTGCGGCGTCGACCTCGGCGGCGACCTCCTCCACGTTCGACTTGTTGGCGAGGGACACCCGGTCCCTCAGCTTGCTCTTCACTTCGCGGTCAAGCGGCATGTGGTACCTCGTTGACGTGACGATGATTCCGTGGCGCTGGGTCGCGCCCGTTGGGGGAATATTGCGAAATCGGGGAGCCACGCGCCCCGGCGAGCGGTCATCACGGCCTGATTCGCACCGTGCGAGTGGTGATGCGTTCATGACCCGCCGCGTCGGACGCGGTGATGGTCACCGTGTAGCGCCCGGCGGCGAGGGCCCCGAGCGGTATCCGTCGCCGCGCGGTCCCCCGGAACCGCACCCTGCGCCGCACCTCGCTCCCGTCCGCCGCGACGACGGCGATCCGGAGCACCGACGCGCTGACGTCCTGGGCGACGAGCACCGCGCGGGCGGGGCGCACGGAGCCACCCGCCGCGCGACGGGCCGTGCCCGACCCGACGCGCTCAACGCGGAACAACCGGATCCGGGGCGCCCGGGTATCGACCAGCACCCGCACCCGGCGAGACGACGTGTTGCCCGCCCAGTCCTTGGCCCGCACCACGAGGGTACGGCGGCCGTCGCGAAGCCGGCGTCGGCCCAGCGCAACGGAGAGGGGCGTCGTGCCGTGCTTGAGCATGGCCCGGCGGCCGTCGATGTCGATGGTCCAGAGCGCGAGGCGCGATGCGTCCTCGATCCGCCCCTTGACGCGGACCGGGAGCGATGAGACCACACGCGGGATGCGGGCGGTCAGGAAGATCTGCGGAGGGTCGACGTCAACGCGCACCCGTCCTGCACCGAACATGTCGTCCGGCCCCGCCGGGCCCAGGTCGAGGGCGTCGGTGGCGAGCAGGTCCCCGAGGCCCGCCAGGTCGATCGGCGTGCCCAGGCGACGGCGCGATCCGATGATGAGCGCGATCGCCCCTGCGGCGTTCGGCGCCGAGATGGATGTACCACCCACCGCGCGCCGACTCGTGCCCCTCCGCACGCTCGTGTTGGTCGGCGCGACGATGTCGGGCTTCATGCGCCCGTCATCCGTGGGCCCACGTGACGAGTACGCGCGGAGCGAATTGGTGGACCAGGCCACGGCGCCGACCGTGATCGAGCCGTCGGCATCCCCGGGGGTGGGGATGCTGCCCGGGCCGGGGTCGCCGAGTTCCTTCATGGTGACCTCGCGCGAGAACAGGGTGAGGCGGCCCGAGGGCTCCGGTCCCGCGGCGTGCACCACCCGCAGGCGGAACTCACCTCCGTCGCCGGACGGGACCCCCGTCATCCGTTCGGCCGGTCGTGCGCCGTCGACCTGCGAGTCACGCGAGGCCGCGACCTCACCCCATCCCCCTCCGGCAGTGCGCTTCTCGAGCACGAGGTCGAGGTCCGACTCCTCCGCGCCCTCAGCCTGATCCCAACTGAGCGCGAAGGTGATGGGCTTGCCCGGCGCCACCGTGAACGTCCAGCCGGGAGTGGTGGGCCAGTCGAGGACGTCGTCCTTGTCGGCATCGGCCCACTCGCCCTCCCAGTGCCGATCACCGTAGTTCCCGGCCGAGTTGACCCAGGCGATCCCGGCGTCAGCGGCACGATCAACGGCCTGGGCCGCAGGTCCGGTGCCGTCGAATGGCCCCTCGAGGAAGCTGTTGCTGTGCACCACGACGTCGGGGCGACGCTGGATGAGCCAGTCGACGGCGGCCTGGAAGTCCTGCTCCGTGTGGTAGTTCACGAACACGTAGCGCGCGGCTGGCGCGTAGTCGTACACGGTCTGCGCCACGAGTTCGCCGTGGTTGGTGGTGTTCCCATAGGCATTGCGCCCAGCCAGGCCCCAGACGGCATCGAACGACCGTGTCTCGAGGCGGGCGGTGGGCGGCAGTTCACGCCGGGCCTGCATCGCAGGAATCCCCGTGGTCCCGAAGCCCAGGTCGAGCACGGCGATCGTCACGCCCCTGCCATCCCGGGCGAGGGACTGCAGGGCGTCCGCCCCGACGCGCTCGAAGCCCTCCGAGCGAACGGGCGCGCGGGTCTTCACGGCCGGGCCGAGGGAGCCCGGATCACCTTCGCCATTGCCACCCGGTGCCGATCTCGCTGCCGCGACGCCCGGCAGGCCGCGGATCGCCGGGATGCGATCGGGGGATGCGATGACCTGCAGCTCGCGGCCGTGACGGCGCACCACGCGCAGGCCCGATGTGCCGAGCCCGCGCGCCACGGCGTCGGTCTGACCCGGCCTCGCCGTGATCGTGATCGGAACGACCCCGGTGGGAGCCGGCGCACCGGTGGAGGGAGCCAGCGGCAGTGCCGCCATGACGGCGGCGATGCCGGCGCAGGTGAGCGCCACCCTCATCGTCGCGACCGGTCCCGGCGCACCATCACGCGGTTCACCACCGCGGTATTCCCGGCGATGTCAGTCACCTCCACGCGCAGCCGGTTGCGACCCGTGCGCAACCACACCCGCTGGCGCATCGCCGGCCCCTTGGCCGTGCGGACCCGCCGTCCATTCAACGTGAGCGCCACGGACCGCACCGTGCCCGTGTCGAACGCGCGCACGCGCACGGTGGAGGACGGGCCCGGAGTCGCCGTGACGCGGACACGCGGACGCACCACGTCGAAGCGCGCCATGCCGAATCCGGTCTCCGTGTCGGGGCCGCGCGTGCCGAGATCCTGCGCGCGGGAGAGGATGTCCGCGCGGAGGGCCCAGACGTCGATCGGCTGCCCGCGCACGGCGCGCTCATCGCGTATCAACGCGGCCACCCCTGCGACATGGGCAGTGGCCGCCGAGGTGCCCGCAGTGCCCGGGAAGCGCGCATTGGCAGTGACATAGGCCGGGCCGACGATGTCGGGCTTCCGTCGCCCATCCACGGTGGGGCCGCGCGATGAGTAGGGGGCGACAACACTCCGCTGCCAGCGCACGGAGCCCACCGACAGCGCACCCGCGGCGTCCCCGGGCGTCGCGATGCTGCCGTCCGGCACGGCGAGCACGCCGAACTCGACGGTACGGGAGAACACGTCCACCGCGGCCTCGGGCCCGCCCGTGCGCGTGACGACGAGGCGCCACGCACCTCCGTCCACGGGCACCGGCGACGTCATGCGGGTGGCATCCGCGGCGGCGACCTGCACCCAGGACCCGTCGGCCTGCTGGCGCTGCACGCTGAGGGTCGCCGTCAGAGCGGGATCGCTCCACCCGAACCCGACGAGGATGGTCTCGCCCGCGGCGGGGGCGATGGGTATCTCGGTGCCCGCAGGCGATGGAACCCCTCGCCAGTGCCGCTGGGCGAAGTTGCCGGCCGAGTTGATCCACAGCACGCCCTGGGCCGTGAGCGCATCCACCGTACGGGCGGCCACACCGGCACCGTCGAAGGATCCTCCGAGGAACGAGTTGGAGTGGCTCACCACGGGTATTCCGTTGGCCGCGATCCACGCGGCGGCCTGCTGGAACCCCTCGATCCCCTCGTAATTCACCAGCACGAGCTGCGCGCCGGGCGCGACGTCGTGCACGATCTCCGCCATGCGGGTCCCGTGCTCCCCGACCGCGCCCAGGCTGTCCCGCCCATCGAGGCCGTACTCGGGATCGAACGAGATGGTCTGCATCTGATCACGCGGCGGGAGCTCACCCTCCGCGATCGATTCGGCAAGTCCGCCGAAGCTCTGGTCGAGTACCGCGACGCGCGTGCCCGCGCCCGTGATGTCGCGCGCCCACGCGGCGTCCGCGCCCACGCGGAACGCTCCCTGGGACACCACGCCCACGGCGGGTGACACCGCGGCAACCGCGCAGGCGGCGCCGGATAGTGCGATGAGGAGGCGGACCATTCCAAGTCCAGCAAAGCAAACGGCCCGGGTGGCACAGAGCCACCCGGGCCGCTCGGCACGTGCATCAGCGATGCGCGCGCGCGGAACCCATGGGGGTCCTACGACAGCGAGACGCTGCCGCCGGCCTCCTCGAGCTGCGACTTGATCTGCTCGGCCTCATCCTTGGCCACGCCCTCCTTGACGGTGCCCGGGGCGCCGTCGACGAGGTCCTTGGCCTCCTTGAGGCCGAGTCCGGTAACGGCGCGCACGACCTTGATCACCTGGATCTTCTTGTCGCCCGCGGCGTCCAGCGTCACGGTGAATGAGTCCTGGTCGGCGTCGCCGCCGCCCTCGCCCCCACCGCCGCCTGCGGCCGGCGCAGCGGCCACCGCCACCGGTGCCGCCGCGGCGCTCACGCCGAAGGTCTCCTCGAGCGCCTTGATGCGCTCGCTCAGCTCGAGGACCGAAATGGCCTTGAGCTCGTCGATCCACTCCTCGGTGGTCATCGCCATGGTCAGTCTCCTTCTGTGGTCTCGTCGGCAGCCGGCTCGGCGTCCGCGTTGTCGTCGGCTGCCGGCTCCTGCACGGCCTCCGGGGTGTCATCGGCCGCTGCCTCAGGCTCGGCCTCAGTGGTGTCATCAGTGGTGTCGGCGCCTGGCGCGGCGTCCGCGTCCGCGGCAGGTGCCTCCTCAGCCGGAGTCGCCTCCGACGCAGGGGCCTCGGCCTCGGCGGACGATGCGTCCTCTGCCGGGACATCCTCCGCGGGGGCACCGTCGGCTGCCGGGGCCTCTGCCTCTGCGGCAGGTGCCTCCTCAGCCGGTGCCTCGGCCGCACGCTGGGCGTGGTACTGGCCCAGGGCAACGGCAAGGCCCGACAGCATGCTGTTCAGGGCGTTGACGGTGCCCTGCAGCGGGCTGGCCACGCCGCCTACGAGGCGGGCGAGCAGCTCATCGCGCGGCGGCAGCGCGGCGAGCTTCTTGAGCTCGTCGGCCGATACCGGGGCGCCGTCGAGGATCCCGCCCTTCATCGCGAGGCGGTTCTCGGTCGCCTTGGCGAACGTGTTCAGCGCCTTCGCGATCGCGGCCGGGTCGCCGGCGGCCCAGACCAGCGCGGTCTGCCCCTCGAGGTACTCCAGGAGGGCATCCCGGCCGGTCTCGTCACATGCGCGACGGGCCAGCGTGTTCTTCACGACCTGGAACTGGCCGTCAGCCTCGCGGAGCTTCCCGCGCAGCTCCTCGACCTCTCGCACGCTCAGGCCGTGGAACGCCGTCGCGATGACGGTGTCAGTGGTGGTGAGGCGCTCCGCGATCATCGCGATGGCCTCTGCCTTCTGCTCCCTGTTCAGTTCCTCACCTCCTCCTCTGGCCACGCGGGGCGGGCCGGGAGGAGGCGCGCGGGGCGTCGTGCCCCGCATGCTCCCTGTGGCTCCGTCCTCACGCGGGTCGGGGTCTCCCCCTGGTTCAAGGCGCGCATCGCGCGCCCCCGTGATCTTCGGTCGGTATGCCGTGTCGGCGACGCGCCCCTAGGCGGTGGCCTCCTCGAGCAGGTTCTGCGTGTACTGCGGATCGACGTCGATGCCCGGGCCCATGGTCTGGGCGACGCTGATGGACGTGATGTACCGGCCCTTTGTTGACGCCGGCTTCGCGCGCATGATCTCGTCGAGGATGGCGCCGTAGTTCTCGGTCAGCTGCTCCGGCGTGAACGACTTCTTGCCGACGCTGATGTGCACGATGCCCGCGCGATCGGTGCGGTACTCGACCTTGCCGCCGATGACGTCCGTAACGGCCTTGCCGACGTCGAACGTGACGGTGCCGGTCTTGGGGTTGGGCATCTTCCCCGACGGGCCGAGCACGCGACCAAGCCGGCCGACAGCACCCATCATGTCGGGGGTGGCGATGGCCACGTCGAAGTCGCTGAAGCCCTCCTCCACCTTCTTCACGAGGTCTTCGCCACCGACGAACTGGGCACCGGCCTCCTCGGCCTCGCGCGCCTTCTCGCCCTCGGCGAAGACGGCCACGGTCACGGCGCGCCCCGTTCCGTGCGGAAGCGCGATGGTTCCGCGCAGCTGCTCCTCGGCGTGCCGGACGTTCACGCCCAGGCGGAAGTGGGCCTCGACGGTGGTGTCAAACCGGGCGACCTCCTGGCTGACCAGCAGGCGGAACGCCTCGAGGGGGTGGTACTTGCCCTCGGGGTTGATCTGCGCCTTGGCGTCGTCGTAGCGCTTGCCGTGCTTGGCCATCCCTAGCCCTCCACCGTGACGCCCATCGAGCGGGCGGTGCCCGCGATCATCGAGATGGCGGCGTCGATGTCGTTCGCGTTGAGGTCCTGCATCTTGGTCTCGGCGATCTGCTGCAGCTGGGCGCGCGTGATGGTGCCGACCTTGGTGCGGTGCGACTCCGGGGAGCCCTTCGGCAGCTTGATGGCCTCCTTGATGAGGACGGCCGCCGGGGGGGTCTTGGTGATGAACGAGAACGAGCGGTCCTCATACACCGAGATCTCGACCGGGGTGATGACCCCGCCGAGGTTCTGCGTCTCGGCGTTGAACGCCTTGCAGAAATCCATGATGTTGATGCTCGCGGCGCCCAGCGCAGGGCCCACCGGCGGGGCCGGCGAGGCACCCCCCGCGGGGATGTGGAGCTTGATGACCTGCAGGACCTTCTTCGCCATGGTGGCGTGACCTTCCGGACTGGGACCGTCTCGAGCGGCCCGGGATCATACATCCGCGCGCGCGAATGACCAGCGACATGCGCGGGCCCGCCGCGCGCGTCCTCCTACGTGAGCTTCTTGACCTGGTCGAACGACAGCTCGGCCGGCGTCTCGCGGCCGAAGATCGACACGAGCACCTTCACGCGACCCTGCTCGGCGTTGATCTCCGCGATCTCGCCGGTGAAGTCGGACAGCGGGCCGGAGATCACCTTGATGCTCTCGCCCACCGTGAACTCGGCGCGCACCTTGGTGCGGGTCTCGGTCTGGGTGTGCAGCAGGCGGTCCACCTCGGTGCGCGACAGCGGCGGCGGGCGGTGGTCATCGTTCTTGGTGGCGCCGACGAAGCCGGTGACCCCGGGCGTGTCCTTGATGAGCGACCAGGCGTCGTCGTCGGTCATGTCCATGTTCACGAGCACGTATCCGGGGAGGGTGCGCCGCTCGGTCTGCACCTTCTGGCCATCCTTGTTCGTCTCCACCACCTGCTCGGTGGGGACGATGACGTCGCGGATCGAGCGCGTGCGGTGCTGCGTCTCGACCCGGCGAAGGATGTTGGCTTTCACCTTGTTCTCGTGGCCCGAGTAGGTGTTGATGACATACCAGCGCAGCACGTACGTCTCCTAGAAGATGGCGTCGACGAGCGAGCTCATGAGCACGTCGACGACGCCGAGATAGATCGCCACGATGGCGACGAAGATGAGGACGACAGCGGTGGCCTGGAACAGCTGAGCCCGATTGGGCCAGGTCACCTTCTTGAGCTCGGTCACGACCTCGCCGACATAGCGGCGACTGCGGCCCTCCTGGACCGACTTGGTGACCGCGCCCGACTTCTCGTTCTTGGGCTGCTGGCGGGGACGCGGCTGCGCCTTCTGGCCGCCACCCGACGACTTCTTGTTGCGCCGCCTCTTGGGTACGGGCGGCGGCTCGGCCCCACCGGGACCGGTGTCGTCGGGGCCTGGCTCCCCGGAGGTCTGGCCCTTTGAGGGGCGAATGCGTGCCATCTGCCTGGCGGCCTTCTCAGTCTGTCGCGATCTGCTGGACAGGGCCGGAGGGACTCGAACCCCCAACCCCCGGTTTTGGAGACCGGTGCTCTACCAATTGAGCTACGACCCTAGGTACTGCCCTACCGCGTCTCGCGGTGCTCCGTGTGGCGGCCGCACCAGCGGCAGTACTTCGAGAGCGACACGCGGTCAGGCGTGTTGCGCTTGCTCTTGTTCGACTGGTAGTTGCGCCTCTTGCAGTCCTGGCATGCCAGGGTGACGGCGATGCGCTGGCCGGTCTTGCCCACAGGGAAGCCTCCGGTCGTTGGCGGGCTCGGGAAGGTACCACAGCGCCCTGGCAGGGCCGGTACCCTCCGCGCATGACCGCCGAGTGGAGTGACTGGTACACGAAGGAGGACGTCACGGGGTGGGTCCTCCCCAGGATCCTCCGCGAGCGCGCCGAGGAGCACCCGGATCGCCCGTACATCCGGTTCGGCGACGGCGACTGGACCACCTACGGCGAGATCGATGCACGTGCCAATCGCATCGCCAACGCCCTCATCGCGCGCGGCCTCCAGAAGGGCGAGTGCGTGAGCACGCTCATGCCCAACTCCGTTGACCAGGTGGCGCTCTGGTTCGGGATCCTGCGCGCAGGCGGGGTTCAATCGCCGATCAACCTCGCCTACCGCGGCGACTTCCTCTCATGGGTCATCAACCTCCCCCAGTCGCGTTTCCTCGTCATCTCGGACGACCTGCTCGACCGCCTCGACCACGTAGCCGATGAACTGCCCGTGCTCGAGCATGTGTTCATCTGGTCATCCGGCGCCCCTCACGGTCCCGATCCCGGCGTCGTGCACGAGCCGTTCGCAGTGCTCGAGGATGCGCCGGATTCCGACCCCGGGGTGGAGGTCGGCTGGGTGGACGATGCGCGCATCATGTTCACGTCCGGCACGACGGGGCGCAGCAAGGGGGTGATCAAGCAGCACGCATCCGACTACTTCTCGGGCCGCACGTACATCGAGGTGTGCGGGGTGACCGAGGAGGACGTCTTCTACACGTGCCTCCCCCTGTTCCACAGCAACGCCCAGGTGCTCAACTGCTACCCGGCGCTGATCGCCGGCGCGCGCATCCAGCTCTCGGCCCGCTACTCGTCCACCAACTTCTGGCGCGAGGTCACTGACTGCGGGGCGACGATCCTCAACACCGTCAGCGCCATGAACTACTTCATCTGGAACACCGAGCCTGGCGAGCACGATCGCGCCCACTCGGTGCGTCGCATCATGGCGATGCCGGCGCCCAAGGACATCTATTACGAGTTCAAGGAGCGCTTCGGCATCCGCTGGCACGAGGGGTACGGGCTCACCGAGACCGGCATGGTCACCTACGTGCCACCCGGCATCGAGAAGCCCGGGTCGTGTGGAAAGGCCAGTCCCGGGTTCGTGGTGAGCGTGGTGCAGCCCGGCACCGACCTGCCCCTGCCCCCGGGGGAACCCGGCGAGATCGTGGTGGACATGAAGCTGCCCAACATCGTCATGCGCGCGTACGCGGGCATGCCCGAGAAGACCGCCGAGGACTTCAAGAACCTGAAGCTCCACACCGGCGACCTCGGGGTGATGGACGAGGAGGGCTACCTCTACTTCAAGGACCGCGTGAAGGACTACATCCGCCGCCGTGGCGAGAACGTGTCGTCGATGGAGGTCGAGCGGATCGTGGCATCGCACCCGGGCGTGCTCGAGGCCGCGGCGGTGGGCGTCGCCGCCAGCGAGGGCGCGGGGTCGGAGCAGGAGATCCTCATCTGCGTCGTGCCCCGTGAGGGAGTGCCCGACCCGCACGAGCTGCTCACCTACTGCAGCGACAAGATGCCCTACTTCGCGGTCCCGCGGTACGTGCGCTTCATGGAGCACCTCCCCAAGACGCCTACCGAGCGCGTCCGCAAGGTGGAGTTGCGCGAGATGGGCCTGGGCGACGACGTGTACGACCGCGTCGCAAGCGGTCCGACCATCAGCGCCTGATGGACGACGAGCTCGACCTGGGCGAGGCCGCGGCCTTCATCCTCGGCGAGCGACCCGGCCTGCACGAGGATGACGTCTGGACCGTCCTCAACGAGCTGCAGGACCCGCCCGTGCGCAATGCGGACGGCATGGCGGTCGACCTGATCACGCGGCTTCATCCCGGCATCCATCCGCGCGACGTGCGCACCATCCTCGGCGAATGGCGCGAGTACGCCCGCCTCGCGGTGGAGGACGACTGGGACTGACCATGGCGGGCGTGGGCGCCCCGCGAGCCGCGGTGGGCCTGCGGTTCAGCGCCGGCCGCGCGCCGGGGACGGTGTCCCCAGCAGGATCTCTCTCGCCGCGTTGAGCGCGACGGTCATCCCCACGGCGCGCTCCTGGAGATCGGGGTGCAGGTCGGCGACGCGATCGGGGTGGCAGCGGGCCACCTGACGGCGCCAGGCGCGCTCCACCTCATCCGGCGACGGCCGTGGGCCGAGGCCCAGCAGGTCCGCGGCCTCGGCGGCACTGGTGGGGGCCGAGACGCTGGCCGACTGCTGCTTCTCGAGCAGGCCCTGGGCCAACGTGCGCAGGCGGGCCTTCTCCGCCTGGATGTCGCCCCATTCATCATCCATCGCCTGCTGGCGCTCTGCCAACCGCGCGCGCTCCTCCCGCACCTCCTCGGCCAGGGACGCCAGCGCGCGGTCACGCGACGCCGAGTCCTGTCGCAGGAGCTCCAGCATCACGTCGGGATCGGCGGCGGTGGGGGCATCGCCGGGCACGACGCGCCCCTGCCCCGACTGCCCCTGGCGCACGAGCGCGATGACCTCGTCGAGGCGGTGATGCGCGGAGTTCGACATCGACGGCCCGTCCGACGGGGCAAGGCGCACGAGCGAGAGCGACTCCCACGACGGGTCGACGATGAAGGCAGCGCTCGATCGGCCGGCGAGCATGACCCGGCGATCCGGCTGGGCACGATGGCCGAGGAGCGCGCGCGCGTCGGCGTCGGCGTCGCCCCGCAGCGCGGAGAGCTCGGCCGCCAGGTCGTCGAGGCGGCGGGCGACCTCCCGGCCGTCAGGACCATCCGGAGCCACCGCGCGTGCGGCGGCCAGCGCGGCGTCGAGGCCCTCCGCGCCCTCGCCCTGCCCCACGGCCAGCACAGCCCACCATCGCGTCCAGGGATCATCATCGGGCGCTGCCGTGAGCGCGCGACCGGCCTCGACGGGGTGATCGAGCGACTGCAGGGCCGCGGCCAGGCGGGGACGCGCGTCCCGATCGCCCAGGGACGCGGCCACGGCGAGCAGCGCGACCTGACGCCAGCGGGCCGCATCACCGCGGGGCGGCTGGGCGCCCGCTGCTCGTGCGAAGGGATCGTCCACGACGCGAACGCTAGTGCAGCCCTGGGGCGGCCCCGACAGGCCGAGCCGTCGGCCCGCGTCCCGCTCGCGGGCGCCAGCACGCGCGGCGGTGCGAGCATCGCATGCATGGGGGGACGCAACCGACTGGCCGACGAGGCCTCGCTCTACCTCCGGCAGCACGCAGAAAACCCGGTGGACTGGTGGCCATGGGGCCCCGCCGCCTTCGCCGACGCACGGGATCGCGATGTGCCTGTGCTGCTCTCGGTCGGCTATTCGTCGTGCCACTGGTGCCACGTCATGGCCCACGAGTCCTTCGAGGACCCAGCCACCGCGCGCGCGATGAACGCCATGTTCACCTGCGTGAAGGTGGACCGCGAGGAGCTGCCCGACGTGGACGCGCTCTACATGCAGGCCACCATGGCGATGGCCGGGCACGGCGGCTGGCCGATGACGGTCTTCCTCACCCCGGCGGGTGAACCGTTCTGGGCAGGCACGTACTTCCCACCCGAGCCGCGACACGGCATGCCGTCCTTCATGCAGGTGCTGGATGGCGTGGCGGAGGCCTGGCGCGAGCGCCGCGAGCAGGTGATGCGCCAGGCGTCGACCCTCGTCGACGGCATCCGGCAGGAGTCAGTGGTGGAGGTGCCCGGTGCGCCACCCTCTGAGGACGCAGTCGCGCAGGCGGTCGCGCGCCTCGGCGACCTGTACGACGATGCCCACGGCGGCTTCGGGGGCGCCCCGAAGTTCCCGCCATCCGTGGTGCTCGACCTCCTGCTGCGTCGTCACTGGGCTGGTCGCGATCCGCACGGAGACGCCCTCGCCATGGCGGTGGGAACGCTCGATGCCATGGCCTCCGGCGGCGTGTGCGACCAGGTGGGCGGCGGGTTCCATCGCTACGCGGTGGACGACATCTGGCTCGTGCCCCACTTCGAGAAGATGCTCTACGACAACGCCCTGCTGCTCCGCGACTACGCCGCGGCCGCGCGCCTCACCGGGGCCGCGCACCATGCCCTCGTGGCCGAGCGGATCGCCGCGTACCTGCTGGGCGAGATGCGCGTGGACGGCGGCGGGTTCGCCGCGGCGCAGGACGCCGACTCACCCGGTGGCGAGGGCGCGTACTTCACCTGGACTCCTGCCGAGATCCGCGAGGTGCTGAGTGGCGCGGACGCCGAGGCGGTCATCGCGCGCTTCGGCGTGAGCGAGCGCGGGAACTTCGAGGGTCGGAGCATCCTGCGCGTGGTGGCGCCCGACATCGAGGTCGCGCCCGGGGCACTCGCCTCCCTGTACGCGGCGCGCGCGCAGCGGCCCGCGCCGTCCCGCGATGACAAGGTCATCGCGTCATGGAACGGCCTCGCCATCGGCGCACTGGCGGAGGCCGGAATGGGCCTGCGGCGCGACGACTGGATCGACGCGGCGCGCGACGCCGCGCATTTCGTCCTCGGGGCACTGATGGTGGATGGCCGCCTCATGCGGGTGCACGCGGGTGGCCGGGCCCGGCACCTCGGCTCGCTCGAGGACCACGCCGACATGGTCGATGGCCTACTCGCCCTGTACGCGGCCGACTTCGATCCGACGTGGCTCCAGGCCGCCCGCGGGCTGGCCGATGCCATGCTGGCCCTCTTCGCCGATCCCTCCGGGGCGGGCTTCTTCATGTCGGGCGCAGATGCCCCCGCCCTCATCGCGCGCACCCGCGACCTCGAGGACCATCCGTCGCCCTCCGGAAACTCGCAGGCCGCCTGGGTGCTCGCACGACTGCACCTTCTCACGGGCGAGGCGTCCTACCGCGACGCCGCGGCTGGCGCCGTGGCCCTGGTGTCCGCGCAGGCCCAGCGATGGCCGCAGGCGTTCGGACGGGCACTCGCAACGGCGGATCTCCTTGCCTCGCGGCCCGTCGAGGTGGCGGTCGCGGGCCCCCTCGACGATCCCCGCACGGTGGCCCTGGTGGATGCCGCGCGGATGCTCACCGGGCCATATGCGGTGATCGCCGCGGGCGACCCGGCGGACCCCCGGGCGGCGGCGGCCGCTCCGCTCCTCGCGGGGCGGCCGCTGGTCGACGGAGCGCCCGCCGCCTACGCGTGCAGCGGCTTCACATGCCAGGCACCGGCGGTGGACCCCGAGGCACTGCTCTCGGCGCTCCGGAGCGCCTGAGGGCCTATCCTCCCGCACATGGCAGACCTCGACGAGATCCGTGCCATGATCGAAACCGCGCTCCCCGGAGCGCAGGTGGACGTGCAGGACCATGGCGGCGGAGACCACCTGTCGGCGGTGGTGATCGCCCCGCAGTTCGAGGGCATGAGCCGAATCAACCAGCACAAGGCCGTGTACGCCGCCGTCCAGGCGCGCATCGATGACGGCCAGATCCACGCGCTCGCGCTGAAGACGCGGGCTCCGGAGGCATGATGAGCAGCGACGTCAGCACGATGACCGAGGAGCAGATCCTCGACCAGATCAAGGCGGAGGTCGCGGCCAACCGCGTGTTCCTCTACATGAAGGGCACGCCCGACGCGCCGGCCTGCGGGTTCTCGATGCGCGTCGTGCAGATCCTCGATCACCTCGGCGTCGAGTACGGCGCGCGCAACATCCTCGAGGACCCTCGCGTGCGCATGGTGCTCTCCGGCTGGTCCGACTGGCCGACGATCCCCCAGCTCTTCGTCGACGGCACGCTGGTGGGCGGATGCGACATCGTCACCGAACTCTTCCAGGACGGCGAGTTGCAGCAGATGCTGCCCGCCTGAGGACAGCGCGCATGACCAGCAACCACCCCATCGAATTCTCCGAGGACCTCCAGGAGGCCTCCCCAGCCACGCGCATCGGCCTGTCGAGCGCGGGCGTGTCGCGTTCGGCCAAGGCGATCCGCCTGGCCTTCGGCGGGTCGGAGCACTACATGGACGCAACGGTCGAGTGCGTCGTGGACCTCGACCCCGACCAGAAGGGCGTCCACATGTCGCGCTTCGAGGAGGAGGTCAATGAGGCCATCGACTCGGTGCTCATCGACGAGGCCGTGGCCATCGAAGCGCTCGCCGAGGACATCGCCCGCTGCGTCGTCGAGCGCCAGGGCGCCGTCCGGGGCATGGCCACCATCCGGGCCCGGTACCCGGTGGAGAAGCGCACGCCCGTGACCGACGTGGCCACGCAGGAGATGTATGGCCTCATCGGTACCGCCGCCGCGCGCGTCGGCAGCAGCCGGCGAGCGGTCGGCGTGTCGGCCCAGGGGATGAACGCGTGCCCGTGCGCCCAGGGCCTTGTGCGCGAACAGGCCGAGGCGGCCCTCGCAGATGACGGCTTCACCTCGGAGGAAATCGACCGGATCATCGCCCGCGTGCCCGTCGCCACCCACAACCAGCGGGCGCGCGGAACCCTGATCGTGGGCAGCCCCGACGGCCGCGAGGTGGCCGCCGATACGCTCATCGAGATCGTGGAGGACGGCATGTCCTCGGAGATCTACGAACTCCTCAAGCGCCCCGATGAGCTGTACGTGGTCGACCGGGCCCACCGGCGCCCGCGCTTCGTCGAGGACTCCGTGCGCGAGATGATCGCGGGGCTGATCGAGCGCTTCCCCGATCTGCCCGACGGCGCCTTCGTCTCCGCGCACCAGGAGAACTACGAGACGATCCACACCCACGACGTCGAGGCCGGGCGCCACGGCCTACTCGGGGAGATGCGCGCTGAGGTCGCCGGCGGCCAGCACGCCGCCCGTCACCTCAGCCTCGCCGAATGGCTCGACGGCGGCACCTGAGCCGCAGCGCCTCGCGCCGGGCGGGCCCGGGGTTCAGCACGACCTCCTCCGAGTAGCGCAGCAGTGCAGCACGCCCGTCACACCGGGGTGGCGGCCACTCGCCGAAACGGGATTGGCATGTGCGGGGGCCGCACATGCATCATCCCCGGCTGCGATCGCCGCCACCCCGATGTGACGGGCCTGCTGTCTCTCGTGCGTGTTCGGCGGGGGTACTGCTGAACCCCGGGCGTCGCGACAGCGCGGGGCGATGCGACTCAGGTGGGATCCGGCGCGCCCTTGCGGCCGAGCTGGATGCGGTTCTCGGTGCCGCCGAGGAGACGCACGATGTTCTGGCGGTGCCTGACGATGACAAAGAGCCCCGCGAGACCAATGAAGACCACGTACGGCCAGGGCGCGCCAAAGGCCCAGGCGAGCGGGGCGGCGGCGACGGCGCACGCGATGCTGGCCACCGAGACGTAGCGGGTGAGCACGACGATCAGGAGCCAGAGCACGATCAGCGTGCCGCTCGCCGCGGGCACGAGGCCGAGCAGCGCACCGGCGCCGACGGCCACGCCCTTGCCCCCGCGAAAGCCGGTCCACACCGGAAAGACGTGCCCGAGGATCGCCAGCGCGCCGGCGGCGATGGGCCACCAGGGCCCGCCGACGACCCACTGGGCGATGAGCACCGCGAACGCGCCCTTGGCGATGTCGAGCACCATGACGGTGACCCCGACCGTGCGCCCGAGCGTGCGGAACACGTTCGTGGCGCCGAGGTTGCCGCTGCCGACTGTGCGCAGGTCGACGCCATTGAGGCGGCCGGCCAGATAGGCAAAGGGGATGGACCCCAGCAGGTATGCGATGACGAGGACGAGAGCCTGGTTCACGGATCTCCGGTGGCGTCGGGGGCGGGGACACGGCCCTCGAAGAGCCGGCGCCGCGCCATGATGAAGTAGTAGGCGCCCGAGATGACGGTGAGCGCGACGGCCAGGTACAGCAGGGCGTCGTACTGCCACTGCGGAGCGATGTGCAGGATCACCCACGCGATGGCCACGTTCTGGCTGAGTGTCTTGAGCTTGCCGAGGTTGCTCGCGGGAATCACGAGGTCCTCACGAACCGCGACGAGGCGCAGGCCGGTGACCGCGAACTCGCGCGTGATGATCACCATGGCGACCCATGCCGATACCTCGCCGACCTCGATCAGGCAGAGGAGGGCACCGGTGACCAGCAGCTTGTCGGCCAGCGGATCGAGGAAGGCGCCCGCCACCGTGACCTCGCCACGCGAGCGGGCGAGCCAGCCATCAAGGGTGTCCGTCGCCGCGGCCACCACGTAGAGGGCGAACGCCCAGTATCGCCCGCCCTCGTCGTCGATGAGGATGAGCACCATCACCACGGGGATCAGGGCGATCCGGGCCGCGGTGACGGCCAGCGCGGGGTTCATCGCGGTACGACCGGCCATAGGGCACAGCGTATCCTGACCGGGTTACCCCCTTCACCCCGTGGCCATCCCACCCGGCCGCGCGTGGGCCGCTGGGCGACCCGGAACCCCACAGCGGGGGTGATCCGGCGGCGCTGGCATCCTGCCCGCCCATGCGCTCCATCGTCACCGCCCTGGCCGTTGTCGCCGCCCTGGCCATCGTCGCACCGGCCGTGCCTGTCGCCGTATCGGCCGCCCGGCCCGTGGTCATCGTGCAGGCCGGGCACCTCAGCCCCGGCGAGCCCGGATACCTCGCCCAGACCGGCGCATCGGGAAACCCCTTTGGTGCTGAGTCGGAGTTCAACCGCCGCGTCCGCAATGCGATGATCAGGCGGCTGCGGGCCGCCGGGGTCGACGCGCGTCCGGTGCCCGCGCTGGTGAGCCCTCTGGGGATCGCCGGGGCCACCTTCGTGAGCATCCATCACGACTCGCGGGGCGGCGCCGCCATGGTGGGGCATGCCATCAGGGGCGGCAACGAGAACTACTACCACGGGCAGGGCACTGGCACGGGCAGCCCCACCCCGTACCGCGACAGCGCCCCGCACCGCACTCCGGCGACCACGGTGAGCAGGGGCGTCGAGCGCACCTCGGCCACCACGGCGCGGCGGCTCGCCATCGCGCTGAAGTCCATCTTCACCCGGGCCAACGGCGCTCAGGGGCGCTTCCGCGGAGTGATCCCGCCCAACTCCAACCGCCGCATGAACCACTTCTACGGCTTCTACCGCACCACGGCCGGATCACGCGTGATCGTCGAGGTGGGCGCGGCGCCCGAGGACAACCGGTTCCTGCGGAAGACGGCGCTCATCTCACGGGCGCTCAGCACCGCGATCATCGGCGACCTCCGCGCCCGGCGATTGCTCTCGCGCGCGCCCTAGGTCGCCCGGATGCCGTGCACGGGCCGGCCGGCGGCGATCCACTGGTAGTACGAGCACGCCGGGCCCATGCCGCTCTGGTACTCGGCCACCCGCGGGTTGCGCCCGACCTCCTTGGCGATCTGCGCATGGGTGAGCAGGTTCGGGTCGTCCATCTCCGGCCAGCAGATCACGAGGTGAGCGGCCGTGATGTGGTTGGCCACGAAGCCGCAGCCCTCCGCGGGGCATGGCCACGGGTCGGTGGCGATGCAGTACCAGCCCTGCAGGTCCTCGCCGGAGTCGTCGGTCCAGAGGTTCTCCTCGACGTCCACCGACGGGTCGGTGGCCTCGATCACCCCCACGCCGGGGCCCGTGCCGGGATCGAGCCGGCGCTCCTGATCGCTCATAGCCGTGAGGCTATCGCGCCCTGATCACACGTGGCGGACAGCAGGCCGGACCCCGCCGTTCTGGTACCGTGCCGCCGCACGCGAGGGCCCTCCTGAGCGTGAGCGATGAGCCGCGGAGGCGCGCCTGATGAGCAGCACCGAAGCCACCGGAGCCGCACGCGCGACGGACTCCGGAATCGAGATCAAGCCGGTCTACCACGAGGATGACGTGGCCTCGCTCGACCTCGCGACGGCGCTCGGTGAGCCCGGTGCGTTCCCGTTCGTGCGTGGCCCCTACCGCACGATGTACCGCGAGAAGCCGTGGACCATGCGGCAGTACGCGGGCTTCGCCACCGCCGAGGAGACAAACGAGCGGTTCCGATACCTGCTCGCCAACGGGGCGCCCGGACTGTCGATGGCCTTCGACCTGCCGACGCAGCTCGGGATGGACTCCGACGACCCGCGCGCCCTTGGCGAGGTCGGCCGCGTCGGCGTGGCCATCGACTCGGTGGACGACATGCTGCGGGTGTTCGATGGCATCCCGCTCGGCGAGGTGTCCACGAGCATGACGATCAACGCGCCGGCAGCCGTGCTGCTCCTGCTGTACCGGCTGGTGGGCGAGGCCCAGGGCGTGGCGCCCGACCAACTGCGCGGCACGATCCAGAACGACATCCTCAAGGAGTACATCGCCCGCGGCAACTACATCTTCCCCCCGCACGCGAGCATGCGGCTCACCACCGACACCTTCGCCTACTGCGCCGCCGAGATGCCGCGGTTCAACACGATCTCGATCAGCGGGTACCACATCCGCGAAGCGGGGTCCACGGCCGTGCAGGAGGTGGCTTTCACGCTCGCCGACGGCATCGCATACGTGCAGGCCGCGGTGAACGCCGGGCTTGATGTCGACCGCTTCGCGCCGCGCCTCTCGTTCTTCTTCAACGCCCACTCGAACTTCCTCGAGGAGGTGGCGAAGTTCCGCGCGGCACGCGGCCTATGGGCGCGCATCATGCGCGAGCGGTTCGGGGCGAAGGACGACAAGTCGATGGCGCTGCGGTTCCACGCCCAGACGGGTGGCTCCACGCTCACGGCGCAGCAGCCCGACAACAACGTGGTGCGCGTGGCGCTGCAGGTGCTCTCGGCCGCGCTGGGCGGCGCGCAGTCGATCCACGCGAACGGCTACGACGAGGCACTGGCGCTCCCCACCGAGCACTCGGCCAAGCTGGCGCTGCGCACCCAGCAGGTGATCGCCGAGGAGACCGGCATCACCGACAGCGCCGACCCCCTCGCCGGAGGCTGGATGGTGGAGGCGCTCACCGCCGACATCGAGGAGCGCGCGAACGAGTTGATCGCCCGCATCGACGAGCGCGGTGGAGCGGTGGACAGCATCGAGTTCATGCGCGATGAGATCGCCGACGCCGCCTACCGCTGGCACACGGCGATGGAGAGCGGCGAGCGCACGGTGGTGGGCATCAACGTGCAGGCCGAGCCCGATGACAGCCAGATCGACATCCTCAAGATCGACCCGGCCGTGGAGCGCGCGCAGGTGCAGCGTCTGGCCGATCTCCGCGCGGCGCGCGATGAGACCGAGGTATCGGCCGCCCTCGACGCCGTGCGCAGCGCCGCCCGCGGTACCGACAACCTGCTGCCACCCATGCACCGCGCGCTCGGCGCCCGCGCCACGATCGGCGAGGTGTGCGGGGTGCTGCGCGAGGAGTTCGGCGAGTACGACCGCGTGATGGCGGCCGCCGGATGAGCACCTCCGACGCCGAGAAGCGCCTCGAGGAGCTCCGGGCCGAGGCCATGAACCCCTCCGGGGACGCCGCGGTGGAGCGCCAGCATGCCCGCGGCAAGCTCACGGCCCGCGAGCGCATCGACCTCCTGCTCGACCCCGGCTCGTTCGTGGAGCTCGACATGTTCACGCGCCACCGCGCCACCGGATTCGGCATCGAGGAGAACCGCCCATGGGGCGACGGCGTCATCACCGGCCACGGCACGGTGGACGGGCGCAAGGTCTTCGTGTTCAGCCAGGACTTCACGGTGTTCGGCGGCAGCCTCGGCGAGGTGTTCGCCGAGAAGATCTGCAAGGTCATGGACATGGCCGTGCGGATGGGCTGCCCGCTCATCGGGCTCAACGACTCCGGGGGGGCGCGTATCCAGGAGGGCGTGGTGAGCCTGGGCGGCTACGCCGACATTTTCTACCGCAACGTGCAGGCCAGCGGGGTCATCCCCCAGATCTCGGTGATCCTCGGGCCCTGCGCCGGCGGCGCCGTGTACAGCCCGGCGATCACCGACTTCATCTTCATGGTGAAGGAGACGAGCCACATGTTCATCACGGGCCCCGACGTGATCAAGACGGTCACGGGCGAGGACGTGACCATGGAGGACCTCGGCGGCGCGCTCAGCCACGCGATGAAGTCGGGCGTGGCCCAGTTCGCGGCCGAGGACGAGGAGTCGTGCCTCGACGACGTGCGGCACCTGCTCTCGTTCATCCCCCAGAACAACCTCGACGGCGCGCCGTACGAGGTGCCGACGGACGACCCCGAGCGCCGCGAGCCCGAGCTCCACACGATCGTCCCCGACAACCCGAACAAGCCGTACGACATGACGCACGTCATCGAGCTGGTGTTCGACGACGGGGAGTTCATGGAGATCGCGCCGCTCTACGCGCAGAACCTGGTGATCGGCTTCGCCCGGCTGAACGGCCACTCGGTGGGTGTGATCGGCAACCAGCCCAAGGCGCTGGCGGGCGTGCTGGACATCGACGCATCCATCAAGGGCGCCCGGTTCATCCGCTTCTGCGACGCCTTCAACATCCCGATCGTCTCGTTCGTCGACGTGCCGGGGTTCCTGCCCGGCACGAGCCAGGAGTACGGCGGCATCATCCTGCACGGCGCCAAGTTGCTCTACGCCTACGCCGAGGCCACGGTGCCCAAGATCACCGTGATCACCCGCAAGGCCTATGGCGGCGCGTACGACGTGATGAACAGCAAGCACATCGGCGCCGACTTCAACGCGGCGTGGCCATCAGCCGAGATCGCCGTGATGGGTGCCGACGGCGCCGTGAACATCATCTTCCGCGGCGAACTGAAGCGGGTGGCGGACGAGGGCGGCGACGTCGAGGCACGCCGCGCCGAGTTGATCGAGGAGTACAAGGAGCGCTTCGCCAACCCCTACCTGGCAGCCGAGCGCGGGTACGTGGATGACGTCATCCAGCCCGAGGACACCCGCCCGTGGCTGGTGAAGGCGCTCGAGATCGCGCTGACCAAGCGCGTGGACGGACCGAAGCGCAAGCACGGGAACATCCCCCTGTGAGCGCCGTCCTCGAGGTGTCCCCCACTCCGTCACCCGACGAGGCCGCGGCCATCGCGGCCGCCGTCCAGGCCCTGCTCAGCGCATCGGCCGCGCCCGATCCGGGCCCCGCCGCCTACCGCTCGGCGTGGCGCCGGGCTGCCATGCGCGAGGGAGTGGAGCGTGCCCCCGACCAGACGAGGAGTCGCTGATGTTCGATGCGGTGCTGGTGGCGAACCGGGGCGAGATCGCGATTCGCGTCATGCGGACGCTGCGCGAGATGGGCATCCGTTCGGTTGCCGTCTACTCCGAGGCGGACCGTGACGCGCTGTTCGTCCAGTTCGCCGACGAGGCGCACTCGCTGGGCCCCGGGCCCGCCACCGACACCTACCTGAACATCCCCAAGATCCTCGAGGTGGCCGCGGCATCCGGCGCCCAGGCCGTGCACCCGGGCTATGGCTTCCTGGCCGAGAACGCCCCGTTCGCCCGTGCCTGCGAGGAGGCCGGCATCACCTTCATCGGCCCGCCGCCGGACGCCATCGACGCCATGGGGTCGAAGACCGCCGCGCGTGCCCTCATGGACGCCGCGGGCGTGCCGATCGTCCCCGGCGTCACGGAGGGCGTGGCCGACGTGGCCGAGGCAACCGGGATCGCGGAGGAGATCGGCTACCCCATCGCCGTGAAGGCCGCGGCGGGTGGTGGTGGCAAGGGATTCCGCGTGGCGCTGACGCCGGACGACCTGGAGTCCGCCTTCGAGGGCGCCCGGCGCGAGAGCGAGAAGTTCTTCGCCGACTCCACGGTGTACCTCGAGCGCTACCTGCCCCAGCCGCGCCATGTGGAGATCCAGGTGCTGGCGGACGGCCACGGCACCACCCTGTGGCTCGGCGAGCGCGACTGCTCGGTGCAGCGCCGCCACCAGAAGCTGGTGGAGGAGACCCCCAGCCCGATCGTGAGCGACGACCTGCGCCAGCGGATGGGCGCGGCCTCCGTGCGCGCGGCCGAGGCGGTGGGCTACCGCTCGGCCGGCACGCTGGAGTACCTGGTGTCGGGCGAGGAGTTCTTCTTCCTCGAGATGAACACGCGCATCCAGGTGGAGCACACGGTCACCGAGATGGTCACGGGGCTCGACCTCGTCCGTGAGCAGGTGCGCATCGCGGCCGGTGAGGCCGTCTCGATCACGCAGGACGAGGTGGCACCGCGCGGCCACGCGTTCGAGTGCCGCATCAACGCCGAGGACGCCGAGCGGCGCTTCCTGCCCACCCCCGGCCCCATCACCGCCTACCGCGAGCCGGCCGGCCCCGGAGTGCGGGTGGACTCCGGCGTGCAGGGCGGCTCGGTGATCAGCGACATGTACGACCCCATGGTGGCCAAGCTCATCACGTGGGACGTCGACCGCGAGACGGCCCGGCTGCGGATGCTTCGCGCGCTCGAGGAGTACGTGGTGGACGGAGTGACCACGCTGATCCCCTTCCACATCTGGCTGCTGAACCAGCAGGATTTCATCGATGGCGGCGCCTGCCACGACGCGCTCGAGGCGATGAGCGCCGAGGACACCCCGCTGCCGGCTCGTGATGGTTCCCCGCCGGCCGCGCCCGAGGCGCCCGAGGCCGAGCCCATGGCCGAGCGCGCGCTGGTGGCTGAGGTCGGCGGACGCAGGTTCGACGTGCGCCTGTTCATCCCCGAGAAGGACCTCGCCGCGGGCGGTGGGCCTGCGCCGGCGAAGAAGCGCGAGCGCCGGGGCGGCGGCGGTCACCACGGCTCGGGCGGAGGCAACGCCACCGGTGACGTGCTCTCACCCATGCAGGGGACGGTGCTGAGCGTGGCCGTGGAGGCCGGCCAGGAGGTCGCCGTCGGCGACGTCATCTGCATCATCGAGGCAATGAAGATGGAGAACGAGGTCACCGCGCACACCGCGGGGACGATCAGCGCGGTGAGCGTCGAGGCCGGTCAGTCGGTGGCCGCCGACGAGGTCATCGCCGTCATCGGCTGAGATGGCCCGCATCGTCCTGTGGGCTGGCCGCCGCGGCGCGGGGCGCGCATCGGCCGGAGCGCTCGTCGAGCCTGATGGGGCGGACCGTGAGGCCGTGCGCCGCGCCGTGCTCGCGTGCGGAGTGGCGCTGGCGGCCGACCGGCTGGCCGCCGCCGACGGCCCGGGGCGCCAGGCGGTGATCCGCGCCTTTGCGGCATCTGCACCGGATGACCTCGTGGACCTGACGGGCCGGTGCGAGATCGGCGGACTGGCCGTGCCACCCGGCGAGGTCTCTCCGCCACCGGGAGCGGCGATCGCCACCCTCGTGCTGGAGCCGGGTGACGATCCCGACGATGCCGAGGTGGTCATCAGCGCCGGCGATCTCGACCCCGCCGAGGCCGCAGCGCTCACCGCGGCCTCCCTTGCGCGCGCTCTCCCTCGTGATCCACTGCACCTTGCCCGCACCGGCGTGGCGCTGCGCGCACTGGCCCGCGAGGCGACCGTCTACCCCGAGACCCTCCGTGACATGGCCAGCGGCATCGCGGCAACAGCCCGTGACCCCGAGGACGTGCGGATGTTCAGCGGCCCCGACCCCGTGGCCGCGACGGCCGACCGCGGGTGGCAGCTGCCCAGCATGAGGGACGTCGGCATCGCTGCCGCGGCGGCCATCATCGTTGGCGCCATCGGCGTGGGCATCGCTGCGGGCCTCGTGGCGGTGCTCGACCCTGCCGCAGCGAACCGCACGACGGCGCTCGTGATCGGGGGCCTCGTGGGGGCCGCTATCGGCGCCGCGGCCGCCCTGCGCGTGCTCTCGCGCTAGGCCGAGGCCCCTACGACCCGAAGAGCGCCTCGGCATCGCGGGCGATATCCGGGGAGAGCAGCACGCGTGCCTCCGCCGAGTCGAATGGCCGCGACGGCCATTCGACCTGCACCCGGCCCTCCTCCTCGAGGATGCCCAGCGCCCCCATGAGCGACAGCAGGCCCTCATCGCCCTCGAGGCCGAGTTCCGCCGCCGCGGTGGGCACCGACAGCATCACGTCCCCGTTCACGGCCATGCCCTCGTCGAGCCATTGCAGCACGAGCAGCATCTCCAACCGCTGCGCGGTGGCCCTGTCACCCGACATGTACGCGAGGGTAGACGGCCGCCCGGACCCGCGGCATGGGTAGAGTCCTCGACCGGCCTGCACCCCCTGTGATGCGGGCCTCTTTCCGTTAGCGAGACAAGGGACGCGGGTGGATCTCTTCGAGTATCAGGGCAAGCAGCTGTTCGCCGAGTACGGCCTCGCCGTGCCATCGGGCGAGGTTGCCGACACGCCCGAGCAGGCGAAGGCCGCCGCCGAGGCCATTGGCGGCACGGTGGTGGTGAAGGCACAGGTGCAGGTGGGCGGCCGGGGCAAGGCCGGCGGCATCAAGCTCGCCGCGACCGCCGATGAGGCGTTCACCGAGGCCGACGCCATCCTGGGCATGGACATCAAGGGGCACACGGTGAAGCGGCTGTGGATCGAGGCCGCCTCGGACATCAAGAAGGAGTACTACGCCTCGGTCACCTTTGACCGCTCGGCGAAGAAGCCCCTCGTGATGCTCTCCGCCATGGGCGGCATGGACATCGAAGCGGTGGCGGAGGAGCACCCGGAGGCACTGGCGCGCCTGCACGTCGACCCGCTGATCGGGTTCCAGCCGCACCACGGTCGCTGGCTGATCTACCACGCCGGGATCGACGAGCCCGCGCAGAAGGGCGTGCTCGATGCGCTCACGAAGGCGTATGAGGCATTCATCGGCCTCGAGGCCACGCTCATTGAGATCAATCCCCTCATCTGGACCGCGGATGATCGCGTGGTGGCGCTCGACGCCAAGGTCTCGATCGACAACAACGCGCTCTTCCGGCACCCCGATCTGGCGGCGCTCAAGGAGAGCGTCACGGACGACGAGCAGGAGCGCATGGCGCACGAGCGCGGCGTCACCTACGTGAAGCTCGACGGCGACGTCGGGATCATGGGCAACGGCGCCGGGATCGTGATGAGCAGCCTCGATGTGGTGGCGCTCGCCGGTGGCAAGCCCGCCAACTTCCTGGATGCCGGCGGCGGGTCGAACGCGGAGGCAGTGGCCACCGCGCTCGAGGTGCTGCTGAGCGACCCCAAGGTGAAGTCGCTGATGATCAACATCTTCGGTGGCATCACCCGCTGCGACGAGGTGGCCGAAGGCCTCCTCACCGCGCTCGACACGCTGGGGGCCACGCTCCCGATCGTCGTGCGCCTCGACGGGACCGCCGCAGAGGCGGGGCGCGCAATCATCGCCGAGCGCGCCCCTGCCAACGTGGTGGTCGAGCCCACGATGCTCTCGGCCGCCCAGCGCGCCGTGGAGCTCGCGAAGGAGGCCTCGTGAGCATCCTGGTCGATGAGAACACCAAGCTGGTGGTGCAGGGCGTCACCGGCCGTGAGGGTCAGTTCCACACCCTCCGCAACAAGGCATATGGCACCAACGTGGTGGCCGGCGTCACGCCGGGCAAGGCCGGGCAGGATGTCGAGGGCATCCCGGTGTTCAACACCGTGCGCGATGCCGTGGAGGCCACCGGCGCCAACACCTCGATGATCTTCGTGCCCCCGCGATTCGCGACGGACGCGATCTACGAGTCACTTGACGCCGGAATCGATCTGACCATCGCCATCACCGAGGGCATCCCCGCCCACGACATGATGCGCGTGTACACCCACCTCGGGCGCAGCGACCAGCGCCTGCTGGGGCCCAACTGCCCGGGCGCCATCAGCCCGGGCAAGGCGACGGTGGGCATCATGCCGACAGACGTGTTCACGCCGGGTCGGGTGGGAATCGTGAGCCGCTCCGGCACCCTGACGTACCAGATCTCGAAGGAGATCGGTGACATGGGCATCGGCCAGAGCACGGTCGTGGGCATCGGCGGCGACCCGATCGTGGGCTCGTCGTTCATCGACGTCCTCGGCATGTTCGAGGCGGATCCCGACACCGACCTCGTCGTGATGGTCGGGGAGATCGGCGGCGATGAGGAGGAGCGCGCCGGTGAGTTCATCGCCGCCAACATGACGACTCCGGTGGTCGGCTACATCGCCGGCTTCCAGGCGCCGCCCGGCAAGCAGATGGGTCACGCCGGAGCCATCATCACCGGCTCCTCCGGCACCGCCCAGGGCAAGAAGGACGCGCTCGAAGCGCTCGGCGTGCGCGTGGGGACCAACCCCACCGAGGTCGCCGAGATCGTGGTTGAGACCCTGGCCTAGCCGTTGGCCCCCGCACCGCCCGGCTGCTCAGGAGGCGATCTCCACGAGCAGCCGGGCGGTGCCCGAGGGGTCCTCGAGCATCATGTCGTGGCCCGCGCGGATCGCATGCATGCGCCACCGCGGTGAGGCTACCGGGGTGGCGCGTGTCTAGACTGCCGCGCCGTGCCTGACGTCATCTCCTTCGCGCGCGGGGCCCCGGCCCCTGAAGCCCTCGATGGCGGGCTCATCGCCCGCTGCACCGAGGCGGCGCTCGCCGCCGACCCGACCGTGATCCTGTCCTACGGCACCGGGGGCGGCTATCCGCCCCTGCGCGAGTGGCTCGCCGCCCACCACGGCACCACGGCCGACCGGGTCATCATCACGAACGGATCGCTGGAGGGCTACGTGTTCCTCCTCGAGGCGTTCCTGTCGCCAGGTGACCTCATCGGCCTCGAGGCACCCACCTACGACCGCGCGCTGCTGCAGGCCCAGATGCACGGCATGGAGATCCTTGCGATCCCCATGGAGGACGACGGCATGGACGTCGACGCCCTGGCCGCCGCCTGCGCGTCCGGCCGCGTGCCCCGGGTCGTCTACACGATCCCGAACTTCCAGAACCCGGCGGGCACCACGATCTCGCTCGAGAAGCGCCGGGCGCTCGTGGCGCTGGCCGAGCAGTACGACTTCTGGATCCTCGAGGACGACCCGTACGGCCACCTGCGCTTCGAGGGCGAGACGCTGCCCAGCGTCTACGAGATCGGCGGGCCGGAGCGCGTCATGTTCTCGTCGTCGTTCTCGAAGACCCTCGCACCCGGTCTGCGCGTGGGGTATCTCATCGCACCGCCGGACATCGTCACGACGCTCACCACCCGCGCCAACCAGACCTACATCTCGCCTGCCCACCTTCCCGAGGCAGCCGTGTTCGAGGTGTGTGATCGCGGCCTTCTCGAGCCCAACATCGCCCGGGTCACGGAGCTCATGCGCGTGCGCCGCGACGCCATGGCGGCCGGCCTCCCGCTGATGCCCGAGGGGACGGTCTGCACGCCCCCCGAGGGGGGCTTCTTCATGTGGCTGGAACTGCCCGACGGCATGTCGGCCGACGCGCTGCTGCCGGTGGCGCAGGAGGCGGGAGTCGTATACGTCGCCGGGTCGGCCTGCTTCACCGAGGGGCACCACAACACGCTGCGCCTCGCATACTCCGGAGTCTCACCCGAGGAGATCACCATCGGGATGGAACGCCTCGGCCGGGTGTTCGCAGGCGCGTAGGCGGGCCCGGGAGGGCGTCTGTCACCCCTTGTGAGCGGGGATTTCTCACATCGTGTGCTGCACCGGGACGGCCCCGGATGGCAGACAACGACGTCGCTGCTACGTTGGAAGAAGATGTTCGTCCGGCCCCTGATCGCAGCCGGCGTGGCAATCGCCATGGCCGGTTCCATCGCCACGGCTGCGCCCATGACGCGCAACGAGGCGCTCGCGCAGGCAAAGCAGGGCCGGACCGCCCAGCAGATCGTGCGCATGGCGTTCCCCGGCAGCACGCTCACGCAACTGCCGAAGCAGACGGTACGAATCCTCGTGACCGACCAGGCGAAGCAGGTCGTGATGCAGGGCAAGACGGTGCTGCGCCTCGTGGACGAGGGGCGACGCGGAAAGGGCCGCGCGGTGCCTGTCGGTCATCGGATCCTCGTGAAGCGATACGGCAAGACCGGCTTCGCCGTGACCGACCTCGACAGGCCCAGATCGAAGTCGCTCAAGTTCAAGGGCCCCGTGCGCCTGGACAGCGGGAGGGCCGAGACCGGAATCCGGATGTCGGACCCACTCGAGCTGCGCTATCGCGGCAGCCTCCGGGTGGTGACGAGCAGCGGCCGCACGATGGCCGTCATCAACCAGACCAGCACGGAGAACTACATCAAGGGCGTGCTCCCGGGCGAGATGCCACCCGAGTGGGCGGCAACGGGCAATGAGGCCCTCGTGGCCGGAGCAGTGGCCGCTCGCTCGCGCGCCTTGCTGCTGAAGTCAACGGTGACGGGGAAGTTCAACGCCACGGCGGATGAGCCCTTGTACCTCGGCATCGACGGCGAGCGCCCCGAGACCAACGCCGCCATCGACGGGAGCCGCGGCTGGGCGCTGGTGATGGGCGGTCGGCCGATGGAGGCCGAGTTCCCGGTCGTGCCCGGAGACGTGGTCACGTTCCAGCCCGAGGCCGGGAAGCCCAGCCAGGTGGCGTTCGCGAAGAACACGGTCGTGCCGGGGTCCCGTCCCGGGGTCGGCGGGATCGCCGTGCAGACCGCGATGTCGTTCGTGGGCACCCCGTACCGATGGGGTGGGGCGAAGCCCGGCGGCTTCGACTGCTCCGGACTCGTCTACTACGTGTACGGGGAGCTCGGCATGAGGCTGCCCCGCGTGGCCGACGACCAGGCACGGGTGGGCGCGTACGTGCCCTTCGCACAACTCAAGCCCGGCGACACTGTCTTCTTCGCAGACTCCTCGGGCTACATCGGCCATATGGGTCTCTACATCGGCGATGGCCAGATGGTCCACGCCCCGCAGACCGGTGACGTGGTGAAGGTGACCGACATCGCCTCGGGGAGTTACTTCGAGCGCTTTGCCGGGGGGCGGCGCTACTCCCCGTAGAGGGCCGAATGTCCCCGCCGAAGGGACATTCGAAGGCCCTCGCCTGCGGTAGCCTTCGCATAGCGGGTTCCCTCTCAATCAACCGGAGGTCAGGGAAAAGTGCGCGAACACGACGTTGTCGTCGTCGGCGCGGGTCTTGCCGGGATGCGCGCGGCGATCGCAGCGCACGAGGCGGGAGTTGACGTCGCCCTCGTGACGAAGCTGCACCCGGTGCGCAGCCACTCGGGCGCCGCCCAGGGCGGCATCAACGCGGCGCTCGGGAACGAGACCGATGACAACACCGACAACCACACCTTCGACACGGTCAAGGGCGCCGACTACATCGGCGACCAGGACGCCATCGAGATCCTCTGCCAGCGCGCGCCGCTCGAGGTGTACCAGCTGGAGCACTGGGGAGCGGTCTTCAGTCGCCAGGAGGACTCCGGGAAGATCGCGCAGCGGCCGTTCGGCGGCGCCGGCTTCCCGCGCACGTGCTTCGCGGCCGACCTCACGGGCCTCGTGATCCTGCACACGCTGTACACGGTGTGCGTGAAGTACGACATCCCGACCTATGAGGAATGGTTCGTCACCGACCTCGTGACGGACGACAACGGGAACGCCGTGGGCGTCGTGGCCTACGACATGATCCACGGCAACATCGAGACCATCGGCGCGAAGGCCGTCGTCATGGCCACCGGTGGCGCAGGCCGCGTGTATCGCCCGTCGACGAACGCGCACGCGTCGACCGGCGACGCCATGAGCCTGGCGCTGCGCAAGGGCGTGCCGCTCAAGGACATGGAGTTCATGCAGTTCCACCCCACCACGCTCGCTGCGAACGGCGTGCTCGTGACGGAGGGTGCCCGCGGAGAGGGCGGGTATCTCCTGAACAAGGACGGGGAGCGCTTCATGAGCAAGTACGCCCCGAACAAGCTGGAGCTCGCATCGCGTGATGTCGTCTCGCGCGCCGAGGCGACCGAGATCCAGGAGGGCCGCGGAGTCGACGGCTGCGTGCTGCTCGACCTCCGCCACCTCGGCCGCGACCGCATCATGGAGCGGCTTCCGCAGATCCGGGAGCTGGCCATCGCGTTCGCGGGCACCGACCCGATCGACGAGCCGATCCCGATCCGACCCGGCGCGCACTACCACATGGGTGGCGTGCACGTGGACAACTGGGGGGCCGCCCCGCACATGCCGGGCCTGTTCGCCGCGGGCGAGTGCTCCTGCGTGTCGGTACACGGCGCGAACCGCCTGGGCGGCAACTCGCTGCTCGAGGCCGTCGTGTTCGGCGCGCGCGCGGGCGAGGCATCCGCCGCGTACGCGAAGGACGCTCCCGCGCCGCGGGTTCCGTCGAACGCCGCTGAGGACACGCAGGATCGCCTCGAGGCGCTCCTCGCGCGCGAGAACGGGCCGCGCCAGGGCGAGATCCGCGACGAGCTGGCCGCCGTGATGCAGGAGAAGGTCGGCGTGTTCCGCGCCGACGGTCCGCTGCGTGAGGCCAAGGCGAAGGTGGACGAGCTCAAGCAGAAGTTCGAGGGCGTGGTCGTGGACGACAAGGGCAAGACGTTCAACACCGACCTCATCCACACCATCGAGACCGGCTACCTGCTCGACCTCGCCGACTGCATGGTGACCGGCGCGATCGCCCGCCACGAGAGCCGGGGGGCGCACTCGCGCACCGACTTCCCGGACCGCGATGACGACAACTGGATGAAGCACACGCTGGCGTACCTGGACGAGGGCGACATCCGCCTCGACTACTCGCCCGTGACCATGACCAAGTACGAGCCCCAGGTGAGGTCCTACTGATGGCTGCCACCACGTTCCGCGTATTCCGGTACCAGCCGGACTCGGGCGACCTCGAGTCGTTCCACCAGGACTTCGCGCTCGAGCACGAGGAGAAGACCACCGTTCTGGACGCCCTCCTGCGCATCCAGAACGAGCAGGATGGCACCCTCGCGGTGCGGTATTCCTGCCGCTCGGCGATCTGCGGCTCATGCGCGTGCAAGGTGAACGGCAAGACGGTGCTCGCCTGCATGACCCAGGTCGAGGAGGCCAAGGCCGAGAGCGGGTCGAGCACCCTGCAGGTGGACCCGATCGGCAACTTCGCCCCCATCAAGGACCTGGTCGTCGACATGACGCCGTTCTGGGAGAAGTTCAAGGCCGTCAAGCCGTTCCTGATCCCCGACGGCCCGGCGCCCGACAAGGAGCGCCTCGTGCCCAAGGCGGCCATGGAGAAGGTGGCCAAGGAGAGCGCGTGCATCCTGTGCGCCGCCTGCTATTCGGAGTGCAACTCGCTTGCCGCGGATCCCGAGTTCGTGGGTCCGGCCGCGTTCGCGTGGGGCTACCGCTTCGCCGCCGACGAGCGCGACTCGCAGCGCAAGGACCGCGCCAAGCTGTACTCGGGCGAGCACGGCATCTGGGACTGCACCCGCTGCATGTTCTGCAACGAGCGGTGCCCGAAGGGCGTGGACCCGCGTGACGCCATCGAAAAGCTCGGCGCCATCGCCTTCCAGGAGAAGGTCACGAAGGACAAGGGCGCACGCCACGCCAAGGCCTTCCTCATCTCGATGAAGACGGGTGGCAAGCTCAACGAGCAGCTGGTCGGCGGCTTCACCGACCCTGTCGGTGGCGCGTTCAACGCCCCGCTGGCGCTCCGCATGCTGCAGAAGGGCAAGCTGCCGGCATCGCCGCTCACCCACAAGGTGCAGGATCGTGACCAGGTCACGAAGCTCATGAAGAACGTCAAGGAGACCATCTAGTGCCGCGTCAGTTCGCCTACTACCCCGGCTGCGTGGCCGAGTTCAGCTCGAAGGAGCTCAACGCGACCACCAAGGCCCTGGCGCCGCTCCTGGACATCGAGCTGCTGCCGATGCCGCAGGCCACCTGCTGTGGCGCCGGCGACATCGCCGAGGCCAAGCCCAACCTCTACCTCGCCCTCAACGTGCGCATCCTCTCGGAGGCCGAGGAGATGGGCGCGGACATCCTCACCATCTGCAACGTGTGCACGCTGAACCTGCGTCGCGCGAACAAGATGGTGAAGGAGGACCCGCGCCTGCTCGAGCAGGTCAACGGCGAGCTGGTGAATGCCGGTGCGCGCCCGTACCAGGGCACGATCGACGTCACGCACCTGCTCTGGTACCTCGCCACCGAGGAAGGCCTCTCGCTGCTGGAGCAGCGCGGCCCGAAGGGCCTGAATGGCCTCCGGGTGGCCCCGTACTACGGCTGCCAGCTGCTCCGGCCGTCGTCGGTGATGGGCTTCGAGGACCCCGATAGGCCCCAGTCGCTCGAGCGCCTCATCACGGCGCTGGGCGGCGAGGTGGCCGACTACGACGGCAAGAGCCGGTGCTGTGGGTTCCCGATCATCCTCGCCCGCGAGCAGGTCGCGCTGCGCGAGAGCCACGTGGCCCTCGCAGGCGCCCGTGACGCCGGCGCGCAGGCGATGGTCACGCCCTGCCCGCTCTGCCACCTGGCGATGGACGCCTACCAGCGCAAGACCGAGCAGCTGATGGGCGAGGAGTACGCGATGCCTGTCCTGCACCTGCCGCAGCTGATCGGCCTCGCCCTGGGCATGCCCACGCAGTCCATGGAGTTCAAGCGCCACTTCACGCCGGTCGACGACGTGCTGGCGACCGTCGGCGCCTGACCCGACGCGGTGCCCCGCACGGCCGCGAGGCCGTGCGGGTTTCCCCGCTCCGAGCACCCCCGGTGCCAGGCACCGGGGGTGCTCGGAGCGCCTTTTTCGTCACGTCCCCGGCGTCGCCTAGATTGCGGGCGTGCGTCCCGTTCCGCTCACGCGCGCGTCCGTGCGCGATCTCCCGTCGTGCTGCACGGACTGCGTCTTCTGGCAGACCCTCCGCGGCACCAGCGATGAGTCCGAGCGCGATCGCTGGGCGCATCGCACGGAGCACGCATTCGGGCCATGGGGGCGCATGCTGAGCGACGGCGAGTCCGTTCTCGGGGTGCTGCAGTACGGACCGGCCACGGCCTTTCCCCGGGCGCGCGTCCTGCCGGCCGGTCCACCCGGCCGCGACAGTGCCCTCATCACATGCGCATACGTCACAGGCCCCGATCCGGCTGGCTCGATCGAGCGCCTGGTTCTCGAGGCCCTCGCCGACATCAAGGGGCGGGGCATGCAGGCAATCGAGGCCTTCGCCATGCGCTACCCCGATGAAGTCGCACCCGAGGAGCGCGCGGCACTGGGGCACACGTTGTTCGACCTCGACATGCTCGAGCGCCTCGGCTTCCGCGCCGTGCGAACCGATGGCCAGGTGAGCCTCATGCGCATGGAGCTCGGCGGCGTCGTCCCCGGGCTCGCCGAGCGGGCAAAGGCCGTGATCGGCGAGCGCCGCCCCGTGCGGGGCCGCGCCGCGCTGCCCGCGTGATCACCCGCGCCATCGCGCTGCTCGCGGCGCTGCTGGCCGCCCTCATCCTCACCTCGCCGGCGCTCGCCGATCCGGCGCTCGAGGCCCTGCGACAGGGGTCCGCGTATGTCAGTCCCGCCGTCGGCGGCCCCGGCGCAGCGGATGCGCAGGCCCGCCTCGACGCCGTGGCCGACGACCTCGAGCGCGCCGGGCGCCCGGTGCGCATCGCCGTGGTCGCCGGCCCGGCCGGGGCATCGTCGATGCGCGCCTACGCCGCCGCGCTTCGCCGCAGGCTGGGCTTCGCGGGCCTCGTGGTGGCCGTTGCGCCCAATCGGGCGACAGGGGTCGCAGGACCACGCACACAGGCCGCCATGACCCGTGATCTCCGTGCTGCCCGCGTCGGGGCGATCACCGACCCGGTGCAGCGGGCCGATGCCGCCGCCCGGGCGGCAGCCGGACCGCCCCTCGCGCCATCCTCCAGCGACTCGACCCGTGCCCTGCTCGGACTCCTCGGCATCGCACTGATCGGCGGCGTCTGGGCAGCGGCTTTTGGAATCCGTCGCAACCGGCGCGTGCGCCGGGAGGAGATGGTGGACCGCACCGCGCTGGCGCGCGTGCGCCTTGATGCCATCGGCGCACGCCTGGACGTGCTGGCCGTGCTCCCGGAGCACCACGCGCGTGCCGACGACCGGCTCGACGCGGCGACGCGCGTGGCCCGACGGGCACAGGCTGAACTTGACCAGGCCACGCGCCCCGACGAGGTGCCGGCGGCAGAGTCGCTCATCAGCCAGGCGTTCGCGCTGCTTCGCGACGCCGAGCGCGAGGCCGGGATCCCGTCCCCCGACAACCCGTTCGAGGGACTGTGCCGATGCGATCCCGCGCACGGTCCCGCGAGCACCGAGGCCGTCATGCGCCCGGACGACATGGTGCGTCCATCGTGCGCGGCCTGCCGCGACAAGGCCGCGGAGGGACATCCCCAGACGCGCAGGATGGTGCCCACGGCCGCGGGCCCCGTCCCTTTCGACTCGGTCACGGAGTCCCCCTAGCCCGTAGCCGGTCGACCGACTGTGCCGGCGGCACCGGTCCGGCGCCGCGCGGCCATGCCGCTCGGGACCACCGGTCAGGGTCCGGTGCGCCGGGCCAGCCGCTGGGTCAGAGCCACCCGTGGGTCACGAGGCTCTCCGCGATCTGCACGGCGTTGCTCGCGGCGCCCTTGCGGAGGTTATCGGCCACGATCCACATGGCCAGCCCCCTGGGGTGCGAGGCGTCTGCGCGGATCCGCCCGATGAACACCTCATCGCGGCCCTCGGCGTCACGCGCAAGCGGGTAGGTATTGCTCGCGGGCTCATCGAGCACCACGGCGCCCGGGGCCAGCATGAGCAGCTCGCGCGCCGCATCAGCCGTGATGGGTTCCGTTGTCTCGATGTGCACCGCCTCGGAGTGCGAGCGGATCACCGGCACGCGCACGCAGGTGGCCGACACCGCGAGATCGGGCAGGTGCAGCATCTTGCGGGTCTCATTGCCCACCTTGACCTCCTCGCCCGTGTAGCCGCTGTCCTCGAACACGTCGATGTGCGGGAGGACGTTGAAGGCGATGGGGTGCGGATAGACCGACGGCGCGGGCTCATCACCCGCCAGGTTGCCGGCGGTCTGCGCGCGAAGCTCCTCGATGGCCGCGGCGCCGGTGCCGCTCACCGACTGGTACGACGACACGATCACGCGCTCCAGCCCCACCGCGTCGGCGATGGGCTTGAGGGCGACGACGAGCGGTGCGGCGACGCAGTTCGGGTTCGCGACGATTCCCTCGTGGCCGCGCAGGTCATCCTCATTGACCTCGGGCACCACCAGGGGCACCGCCGGATCCATCCGGAACGCCGACGAGTTGTCGATGACCACGGCGCCCGCCTCGACCGCGGCCGGGGCGAAGTCGCGGGAGCGCTGCCCGCCCGCCGAGAACAGGGCGATCTGGATGCCCTCGAATGACTGCTCGGTGAGCTCCTGCACCTCGAATGGCTTGCCGAGGTACTCCACGACGCTGCCCGCGCTCCGGGCGGACGCGAGCGGCCTGAGCTCGGTGACCGGGAATCCCCGCTCCTCGAGCACGCGGATCATCGTGGAGCCGACGGCGCCTGTGGCGCCGACGACGGCCACGTTAAACACTGCGGCGCTCCGCCTCGCTGGCCAGGTCGAACGCCTCGTGAAGAGCCCGCACCGCGCGATCCACCTCGCCGCGCGCGATCACCACCGTGATGCGGATGGTCGACGTGTCGATCATCTGGATGTTGATGCCCTCGGCAGCGAGCGTGCGGAACATCAGCGCGGCGATGCCCGGGTTCGAGCGCATGCCCTCTCCGACGAGCGAGACCTTGCCGATCTGGTCGTCCGAGATCGTCTCGCGGTGCGGCAGGGACTCACCCATTGACTCGATCACGTCGAGCGCCTTGCGCAGGTCCGGCAGCGGCACGGTGAACGAGAGGTCGGCGCGGCCGTCCACCCCGACGTTCTGGATGATCGTGTCCACGTTGATGTGGGCATCGGCGAGCGCGGTGAACACCGTGGCCGCCACGCCGGGCTGGTCCTCCACGCCGAGCAGCGAGACCTTTGCCTCATCGCTCTTGTGCGCGATGCCCGACACGAACGCCCTCTCCATCATGGGAGTCTCCTTGGTGATCCAGGTCCCCTCATCGGGGATGAATGATGACCGCACGTGCAGCGGCACGTCGTGCAGGCGCGCGACCTCGACCGATCGCAGCGCGAGCACCTTCGATCCGGACGCCGCCATCTCGAGCATCTCCTCGTGGCTGATGAGGGGAAGCCGGGCGGCTCCTGGCTCGATGCGCGGGTCTGCCGTGAACACGCCGGTGACGTCCGTGTAGATCTCGCATACCTCAGCGCCGAGGGCAGCCGCGAGGGCGACCGCCGTCGTGTCGCTGCCACCGCGACCGAGCGTGGTGACGTTCCGGTCGGTGGACATCCCCTGGAAGCCCGCCACGAGCACCACATGGCCCTGGCCGAGCTGCTCGCGCAGCCGATCGGGCTTGATGTCGATGATCTTCGCCTTGGTGTGGGCCGTGTCGGTGAGGATTCCCGCCTGCGAGCCGGTGAACGACGCCGCCTCGTGCCCGAGGTCGTGCAGCGCCATCGCCATCAGCGCGCACGACACCCTCTCCCCGGTGGACAGGAGCATGTCCATCTCGCGCGGCGCCGGCGACTGCGAGATCTCGTCCGCGAGGGACACGAGGCCATCGGTGGTCTTCCCCATCGCCGAGAGCACGGCGACGACGTCGTCACCCTGCTCACGCGCGGCGGCGATGCGGTGCGCGACATTCCTGATCTTCGCGGCGTCGGCGACGGACGAGCCGCCGAACTTCATGACCCTGATGGCGATGTGGACCTCCTCGGGGCGGGCCAGCGGGCGATTGTAGTCGCCGTGAGCATCCGTACACTGCCGCCATGGGAGTCAGCGATCGCATGCGCAGCAAGGGCGGCGACGCCCGCAGGTTCCGCACCATCGCCCTCGGGATGCTCATCGGCCTCGCGTGGGGCACGATCATGTGGGCCATCACGGGTGCGCAGGGCGGTGCCGTGGTGTGGCTCTACATCGCGCTCACCATGGCCATGATCGGGGGCGGCGTGGCGGCGATCTTCGGTGCCATGAACGCCCGCAAGCGCGGCGAGCGCATCAGCCCGCGCATCATGCCGAAGGACGCTGACGAGAAGAAAGCGGACTCCAAGGCGGCCAAGGCCGAGGCCCGCGCGCAGGCAAAGGCAGAGGCCGATGCGCGCAAGCAGTCCGGCTGAAGTATCCTCACCGTGTGACCGTGCTAGGCGGGGAGCTAGCGGTGCCCTGTATCCGCAATCCGCTACAGCGGGGCTGAATCCCCGCCCGAGGATCCTTCTCGGAGGCATGGGCTCGGATGACGAAGCATTGAAGGCGAGGTCCCATTCGGTGGGCGACCGTGAACCAGGTCAGGTCCGGAAGGAAGCAGCCTTAAGCGGAACCGCCCACGCGCAGTGGGGCTCCCTCGCCGGAGCCAAGTCCCCGAGCACCACCTCTCGGCAGG
>JAPOLI010000012.1 GCA_029977205.1 bacterium | reverse complement strand
CGGCGGCCGGCTCGGGTGCCGGCTCGGCCTTCTTCTTGCGGGGCGTGGACTTCTTCTTGGTCTCGGGCTGCGGCATCTCGCCCTCGGGCTTCGGATGCCGGTTCGGCGACAGGATGTGCATCGCCCACGCGACGTCGACCGTGGACGAGGCGGTCTTGACCTCCATGCCCGCGCGCTGGAGACGTGCAAGGACGTTGGCGCTGGGCAGCCCCTCCTCCTTGGCGATCTCGTAGATCCGCTTCTTCTCGCTCATCAGCCCCTCAGCCCCGATCCTTCGTCCACATCGTCCAGGAGTCCGTCATCCACCTCGACCTGCGCACGCGCGCCGCGCGCGAAGGCGCGACGCTCGATCGCGCGCTGCACGCAGGCCCGGGAGTGACAGGTGTAGAGGCCCCGCCCACCACGGGCGCCGGCATGATCCGCCACGACCACGAGCGCTCCGCCCCGCGGGATCGCGGTGAAGCGCATGAGGTCGTGCTTCGGCGCACGCCTGCCGCACCCGAGGCACATGCGCTCGGGCACGTGGTGGATGGGACGCGCGGGCTCACCCGTCCGTGGCCTCCCCGCTCGCATCCGCCGCGGCTGGTGCCTCGTCAGCGACGGCGACGGCCTCCACGACCTCGTCCACCACGACCTCGGTCTCGGTGTCGGTCTCGGTGTCGGAACCCGCCTCGGCGACCACCTCGGCCTCCACGATCTCCTCTGCCACCTCGGCGTCGTCCGGTGCGGAATCCGCATCGGGCACGTCGGCGTCGGCCGGCGCGATCACCGGCGGATCCGGCTGGGGAAGATCGTGTCCCGGAAGGGCGCAGTGGCGCGTGCCCGGGATGACGGCGTTCGGGCAGCGGCGTCCGTTCTGCAGGATGTGCATGCATCGCTGGACCCCGCCCTCGAGGTCGGACGAGAACTCGTCGCCCTCTTCCTCCGTGGCGAAGGTGGACTCGCTCTTGATGTCGATGCGCCACCCCGTGAGGCGCGCAGCAAGCCGTGCGTTCATGCCCTCCTTGCCGATGGCCAGCGACAGCTGGTCATCCGGCACGATCACCGTCGCCTGGCGCGCCTCATCGTCCACGATGACCTCGCGGACGCGCGACGGCGAGAGCGCCTTGGCCACGTACCGTGCGGGCTCGTCGTTGAACGGGATGATGTCGATCTTCTCGCCGCGCAGCTCGGACACGACCATCCGCACGCGCGAGCCACGCGGGCCCACGCACGCACCGACCGGGTCCACGCCCTGCACGTTCGACACCACGGCGATCTTCGACCGCCACCCCGCCTCGCGGGCGACGTTGCGGATCTCGACGAGGCCGTCGGCGATCTCGGGAACCTCGAGCTCGAACAGCCGCTTGATGATCTCGTCGGACCGACGACTCAGGATCACCTGCGGGCCCTTGTTCGACGCGCGCACGTCAACGATGACCGCCTTGATGCGGGCCCCGTGGTCGTACCGCTCACCCGGCACCTGCTCGCTGGCCGGCAACAGGGCCTCCACGCGCCCCAGGTCCACGAGCGTGTAGCGGTGATCGGACTGCTGGATGATCCCGTTCACGACCTCGCCCACGCGATCGACGTACTCCTCGTACATCATCTCGCGCTCGGCCTCGCGAATTCGCTGCAAGATGACCTGCTTCGCCGTCTGCGCCGCGATGCGACCGAAGTTGTCGGTCGTCACGCTCACGGGACGGATGAACTCGGGGCCGTACGCCGACCAGTCGATGTCCGGCGGGGGCGGCTCGAACTCCTCGGGGTCAACGCCCTCGGGGATCTCAGGCTCCGGGCGCGGCAGGGTCTTCAACTCCGCGCCCTCGGGCAGCACGAGCTGGTTGACCTGCATCTCCCCCGTGTCCCGGTCAATGTCCACCCGGGCCCACTCCACCGCACCGGGGGTCTTCCGGTACGCCGCGAGGAGGGCATCCTCCAGTGCGACGAGCAGGGTCTCGGAATTGATCCCTTTCTCGCGCTCGATCTGCTTGATCGCCTCGATGATCTCGCGATTCACCTCAGGCTCCTGCCGTCATTCGCCACATGCTTGTCCCTTCACCATCCTCGCCCGGCGCACCGCGTCCCGCGGCACCACCACATCGCCCGCCGGCGTCTCCACCGTGAGGGCCTCGTCGCTCACCTCGGTGAGCGTCCCCGACACCGACTTCCCGACACCCGGCACGCACCCCGGATCGACGGCCAGCTTCACCGTCTCCCCGATCGCCGCGACGTAGTGACGGGTCGTCCGCAACGGCGGCTCCGGCCCGGGGGATGATACTTCCACCGCGTAGCGGTCGCGAAGCCCGGCGTCGTCCAGAACCCGGGTCACCGCGGCGCAGAGGTCGTGGTCGACACGGACCGGGTGGTCGATGACCACGGTGAGCACACCAGACCCGGCGCGACCACCGACCCCGACTGCGCGCAGGTCGACCTCAGGCAGGCGCTCCGCCAGGAGATCCTCGACCTGCTGCTCGATCGCTGTCGCCGTCTGCGCCGTGGCCATCCCCCAAAAAATTCCAAAGAAAAAGCGGGTCTCCCGACCCGCTCCACCGGGTGCCGCCTGTACACCGCCAGCGGCCTTGCGAGGGTATCACACAGGCCACTCGCTCAGGCTTCGCCTGCGGCTGTACCCGGGCCCCGTCGCGGGGCCGACATGACGGCCGAGTCGAGCACGAGCGTCACGGGCCCGTCGTTGACGAGGGCCACGTCCATCATCGCCCCGAACACGCCACGCTCCACCGGGATTCCGACAGCGGCGAGCCGATCTGCCACCACCTCCACCAGGGGCTCGGCCACCTCCGGAGACGCCGCACCCGCCCACGACGGGCGATTGCCCCGGCGCACGTCACCCATGAGCGTGAACTGGCTCACCACAAGCGCCGCGCCTCGTGCCGCGGACAGCGACTCGTCGAACCCCCGCCCGGTGGCGCCGCGAAAAAGGCGGAGGGCCGCCACCTTGTCGGCCATGCGGCCCGCCGTGGCGGCGTCATCGCCCTCCTCCACCCCCACGAGCAGGACGTAGCCGACACCGATTCGCGCGACCTCGCGCCCATCCACCGAGACCGCCGCCTCCCGCACCCGCTGCAGCACGATCCGCACGGGCCAATCGTAGGAGCGCCACGCGGTACCGTGCCCCCATGGATGGGAACGAGGCCCTCGTGCAGCTATGGCTCGATCGCATCGGCGTGGATGCGGAGCGGCTCGGGCCCGCTGACTGGTCGATCAGGGTGCCATCTGTCAAGCGGGGAATCGTGGCCGTGGCGGCCCACGCCGGCGAGCGCACGCTGGAGATGCGCGCGTTCTTCATGCGTGGGCCGGACCGCGCCCACGCGGACGTCTACCGCCGCGCGCTGCGCAAGAACCTCGACATGCGCCACTGGCGATTCGCCGCCGACGACGCGGGCGATCTCTGGCTGGTGGCCGAGGGCGAGGTGGCAGTGCTGGGAGCCGATGGCCTCGACGGCATGCTGGGGCTGCTGTCGACCTACGTCGACGAGGTGTTCGAGGGAATCCTTCGCCTCGGGTTCGACGTGCCTGAGGGGCAGGGCGTCGGCCCGCCGCCGCCTCCCGCGACCTAGGCCAACTTCGAGCCGAGGCACCGCGCGAGCTCGGAGTGCCGCGCGGCGCGCTCATCATCGCCAAGGCCGCGATAGGCCCGTCCGAGGCAGTAGTGCGCGTAGTGGTCGGTGGGCTGGATCTCCACGGCGACCTCGAATTCCTCGACCGCCCGCGCAAACTGCCGCGTGGACAGGTAGGCCCGGCCGAGGGCTTCGCGGATCGATGCCTTGTCGGGCTCGAGCTTCTTGGCCTGCTCGAGCGCCACGGACGCGGGATGGAAATCACGCGACTCCATGAGCTCCATGCCCCTCTGGAACCACTCGTATGCGCCCACGCCATCGCTCACGATGCCCACGATACCGCGCTGCGACACGGGGGCGCGCACCGCTCGGTCACCCCCGACCGGCGTGACGCGCTGCCGGGCCCGCGGTGTGCGCGAGCGCCCTAGGCCCGGGTCGGCAGTGCGTCCACCAGCGGGCCGGCGGCGTCGAGGATGCGCTCAGCGCACTCCCGCTTGGACATCCGGGGGAGCGCGTCCTCGGCATCACCGGGGCCGATGATCGTGATGATGTTGTCGGCGCCCTCGAACGCAGCGCCCTCGACCGCAGCGTCGTTATGGACCACGATGTCCACGGCCTTGCGCTCGCGCTTGGCGCGCGCGCGCTCGAGCCCAGCGGCCCCGTGCTCGGCGGCGAAGCCCACGAGTACCTGGTCCTCACGGAGGGCCGAGAGTTCGGCGAGGATGTCGGTGGTGCGCTCCATCTGCACGGTCAGCGCATCCGCCCTGCTCTTGTCGATCTTGCCCGCAGCCGCATCCACGGGCCGGTAGTCGGCGACCGCCGCGCACATGATCAGCACATCGCATGCGGGGAACTCCGCACGGCACGCATCGCGCATCGCTGCGGCGGTCGGGGCATCCACGTACCGGATGCCGGACTCACGGGGGAGATCCACGTTGGCCTGTACGACCACCACATCGGCGCCGCGATCCCGTGCGGCGGCGGCAAGAGCCCACCCCATGCGCCCGCTCGAGCGATTGCCGACGTAGCGGACGGCGTCGATCGGCTCGCGCGTGCCACCCGCGGAGATCAGCACGGTGGTGCCGGCGAGGTCGCGCCGTCCTCCCCCGCCCGCAAGGACCGACTCGACGGCTTCCACGATGGCGATGGGCTCAGCGAGTCGCCCGGGGCCAACCGCGCCATCCGCGAGGAGACCGCTCTCGGGCTCGACCAGGTGGACACCATCGGCGCGCAGGAGGTCGATATTGCGCCCGGTCGCGGGGTGCAGCCACATGGACGTGTTCATCGCCGGGGCCACGACCACGGGCCCGCGAAATGCCAGGTAGCACGAGGTGAGCAGGCTGGTCGCGGAGCCACTGGCCATCTGCGAGATGGTGTTGGCCGACGCCGGCGCCACCAGCATGAGGTCCTTGCCGTCGTTGACGTCCAGGTGGTGGTACCCGGGCTGCTCGGCATCGCCGAACAGGTGGGTGCCCACCTCGCGCCCCGACAGGGCAGCGAACGACGCACTGCCCACGAAGCGCTCGGCCGTGTGCGTCATCACCACGCTCACCCCGTGCCCGTGCCGCTGGAGGATGCGCAGCACGTCGAGGCTCTTGTACGCGGCAATGCCGCCGGTCACGCCCATCAGGATCTCAGCCACGCGGGGAAGGCTAGCCCTGCTCCTCCCGTCGTGCGAAATCCGGCGTGCACGGTCGCGGGCGTGCACCCCATCCTTGACCCCTGGACGGCCAGGGGCTCCGACGTCGGCCTCCTCCCTTATGAACGATCGTTCGAGCGACGCCGGAGCCCCCTCCCTGCGCGGTGCCGCGCAGGGAGGGGGCCGGCGGGGGTGGCCCATGCACGACGGTGCGCAGGCCGGGGGGCGGCGATTTCGCCTGAACGACCGTTCAGAATGGAGGAGGGCGATATCGCCGCCCCCCGGCCGTGGAATGTCACAGACACCACGCGCCGGTCCGGGACGGGGCCCTAGGCGGCGTCCATCTCGGCGTCGATGACGGAGACGAGCTCCGCGGTGGCCCTGTCGACGTGGTCGTTCAGGATCACGTGGTCGAACTCCTCGCGCGCCGCGACCTCGGTGCGGGCCACCTCGAGGCGCGCCTCGATCTCCTCCTCGGCATCGGTGGCCCGCTCGCGCAGACGACGGGCGAGTTCCTCCAGCGATGGGGGCTCGATGAATACCGACACGCACTCGGGACGCTCCCGGCGCACATTGCGGGCACCCTGCAGCTCGATCTCGAGGATCACGGATCGCGCCATCCCCATGATGCGATCAAGCTCGCTGTTGAGCGTGCCGTAGCGGTTGCCGGCGAACTCCGCGTGCTCGAGGAATGCTCCCTCAGCAACGAGCCGGGCGAATTCCGCCCTGCTCATGAAGTGGTATTCGCGCCCGTCCACCTCTCCCGGGCGCTGCGCGCGTGTGGTCACGGACACCGCCACGGCGAGGTCGGGGATACGCTCGAGCGCGCCCTTGATCAGGGTTCCCTTGCCGGCGCCGGACGGACCCGACACCACGAACACGCGGGGGCGGCGGGCTACCGGAGGCGAAGGAGCTCGACCAGCTCACCCCGCTGCCGGTCGGACAGTCCCCCGAGCGTCTTGCCCTGGGAGATGCGGCACTGGTTGAGCAGGCGGGTGGCCTTGACCTTCCCGTACTTGGGCGCCGCGACGATCATGTCGAACACCTTGGCGGTGAGGACGTAGTCGGGCGGCGACTCGATCACCTCGTCCACGGAAAGGGCGCCGGACTTCAGGTCGCGCTTGAGCTGGGCCCGGAGGGAGCGGATCTCATTCGCCCGGCGGAGGGCATCCATCCTCTGGTCGAGAGAGCGCTGAGGTGCCTGCCCGGCCTTTGAGGGAGTCGCCATCGGGGCGACTGTACCCCTCGGCCCCCGCCGGTAACAAGAGGCACCGAATGCCGGCCTTGCACGCGGGTCAGGGGAGGACGAGATCCTGCAGGGCGACCGGTGCCACCGCCGAGGGATCCACGCCCAGGGACTGGGCGCCGGCCTCGGCCGCCTCGATCGTGGTGATGCACGGGACCCCGGCGCGGACCGCCGCCCGCCGGATGAGCGCGCCATCCGCGCGGTCTCCGCGACCGCTCGGTGTGCATACCACCATCGCCACCTCGCCCCCGAGGATGAGGTCGGCGACGTGCGGCGGGCCATCCGAGATCTTGTTGACCTCGCGCACGGGAATGCCGGCAGCCGCGACCGCCGTGGCGGTGCCGCCGGTCGCCACGATCTCCAGCCCGGCCGCATGGATGTCGGCCGCGAGGCCGGCCACGCGGGGCTTGTCCTCGTCGCGCACGGAGAGGAACACGGTGCCGGATCGCGGCAGCGCCTGGCGCGCGCCGCGCTGCGCCTTCGCGAACGCCTCGGTGAACGTGGCGCCGATTCCCATCACCTCCCCGGTGGAGCGCATCTCGGGCCCGAGCACCGGATCCGCCCATGGGAAGCGGGCAAATGGGAGCACGGCCTCCTTCACGGCCACGTGGTTCATCGTGCGGCCGGTGGGCAGCCCGAGGTCACCGATGCTCTCCCCGAGCATGAGCTGCACGGCGTGCCGCACCACCGGCACGCCCGTGGCCTTCGCCACGAACGGCACTGTGCGCGACGCCCGCGGATTCGCCTCGATCACGTACGCGGTGCCATCACGCAGGGCGAACTGGACGTTCAACAGGCCCTTGACCCCTATGGCCTCGGCGAGAAGCGCGGCCTGACGGCGCACATCGGCGTCGGCATCATCGCCGATTCCCTGCGGGGGGAGGACGCATGCCGAATCGCCGGAATGCACGCCCGCCTCCTCCACGTGCTCCATCACGCCGGCGATCCAGGTGCTCTCGCCGTCCGAGAGCGCATCGACGTCGATTTCGGTGGCACCCGCGAGGAAGCGATCCACCATCACGAGGCCCCGCGGCTTCTCCTTCGCCATCCATGCGCGGAGCTCATCGGGGCCCGAGACGATGGCCATCGCCCGCCCCCCGAGCACGTACGACGGACGCACGAGGGCGGGATACCCGACATCCTCCGCCGCCGCGAGCAGGTCGGCCTCTCCCTCGGCCATGGCCCACGGCGGTGCCTTCAGGCCGAGTTCGCCGAGCAGGGCACCGAAGCGCCCCCGATCCTCGGCCATGTCGATCGCCTCGGGCGACGTGCCGAGCACGTTCACGCCAGCCGCCTTCAGCGGGGCGGCGAGACGCAGCGGGGTCTGGCCACCGAGTTGTGCGATCACTCCGAGCGGCTGCTCGGCCTGGCAGATGTCCAGCACGGCGTCGAGGGTGACCGGCTCCATGTACAGGCGGTCGCTCACCCCGTGATCGGTCGAGACCGTCTCGGGGTTGCAGTTGACCATGATCGCCGCATAGCCCAGCTCCTGGGCCGTCATGGCGGCGTGCACGCAGCAGTAGTCGAATTCAATGCCCTGCCCGATGCGGTTGGGCCCCGACCCCAGCACCACGACCGACGGACGATCCAGCGGCGTGGACTCGCCCTCCGTCCCGAAGGTGCCGTAGTAGTACGGGGTGATCGCCGCGAACTCCGCGGCGCAGGTGTCGACCGCGCGGTAGGAGGGGCGCACGCCGAGGGCGTGCCGCCTCTGCCCCACCTCGGCCTCGCTCGCGCCGGTGCCCGCCGCGATGTCCCGGTCGGTCAGTCCGCGACGCCGGGCATCGAGCATCTGGTCGTGGTCGATCGCCGCGAGGTCGTCCGGCAGGTCCTCCGCAGCGGTCGCGAGCGCGACGATCTCGTGGGTGAACCACCGGTGCACGCCCGTCGAGGCGTGCAGCTGCTCGGGAGTGGCGCCACGGGCGGCGGCCCACATCATGAGGTCGAAGCGGTCCCACGACGGCTTGCGCAGGCGCTCGAGGGCGTCCTCCACCGAGGCCGGCTCATCGATGCGCGCGTCGAGCTCGCGCGCCGACAGTGCCTTGCCCAGCGCCTCGCCGAACGTGCGCCCGAGGGCGAGCACCTCCCCGACGCTCTGCATGTAGGTGGAGAGCGGCACGCGGTCCTCGGTGAGCTTCTCAAACGCAAAGCGCGGCACCTTGACCGCGACGTAGTCGAGGGTGGGCTCGAACGAGGCCGGCGTCACCTTCGTGATGTCGTTGGGCAGCTCGTCGAGCGTGTAGCCGATCGCGAGCCGCGCGGCGATGCGCGCGATCGGGAATCCCGTGGCCTTGGACGCCAGGGCCGATGACCGCGACACACGCGGGTTCATCTCGATCACCACCATCTCCCCGGTGGCGCGGTTGAGCGCGAACTGCACGTTGGCGCCCCCGGTCTCCACGCCCACCGCGCGAACCACCTCGATCGCGGCGTCGCGGAGCATCTGCTGCTCGCGGTCGTCCAACGTCATCGCCGGGGCCACGGTCACCGAGTCGCCCGTGTGCACGCCCATGGGGTCCAGGTTCTCGATGGTGCAGACGATCACCGCGTTGTCGTTGCGATCGCGCACGACCTCGAGTTCGATCTCATCCCAGCCGGTGACCGACCGCTCCATCAGCACCTGGGAGATGGGGCTCGCAGCGAGGGCGTTCGTGACCACGGGGGCGAGGTCGTCCGGGGTGAGCGCCACCCCGCCACCCTCGCCGCCGAGCGTGAACGCCGGGCGCAGGATGATGGGGTAGCCGAGCGCATCCGCGGCCTCGCGCGCGCCGTCGAGATCGGTGGCGATGCGGCTGTCGAGCACCGGCACCCCGACCTCGCGCATGCACTCCTTGAACAGGTCGCGGTCCTCGGCGCGCCGGATCACATCCACGTCTGCGCCGATCAGCTCGACGCCGTGGCGCTCGAGCACGCCGGCCTCGGCGAGATCGATGGCGAGGTTGAGCGCGGTCTGCCCCCCGAGCGTGGGCAGGATCGCATCGGGCTGCTCCACCTGGATGATGCGCTCGGCCGCCTGCACGTCGAGGGGCTCCACGTAGGTGCGATCAGCCACGCCGGGGTCGGTCATGATGGTCGCGGGATTGGAGTTGACGAGGACGATCCGGTAGCCCTCGTCCCGCAGTGCCCGGCACCCCTGGGTGCCGGAGTAGTCGAACTCGCCCGCCTGTCCGATCACGATCGGACCGCTCCCGAGCACCATGATCGTGCGGATGTCGTCACGGCGGGGCATCAGGCCGCCACCCGGTCCCGAAAGGCGCGGAAGAGATATGTGGCGTCGTGCGGCCCGGGCCTGGCCTCGGGGTGGTACTGCACCGAGGCCGCGAGCAGCTCGGGCGCGGCGATGCCCTCGACGCTGCCGTCGAAGAGGCTCGTGCGGGTCACCTCCACGCCATCGGGCAGCGAGTCGGCGACCACCGCATAGCCGTGGTTCTGCACGGTGATCTCCACCACGCCATCCTCGGCGCGCTGCACGGGGTGATTCGCGCCCCGATGGCCGAACGGAAGCTTCTCCGTGCGCAGGCCGAGCGCGTGGGACAGCAACTGGTGTCCGAGGCAGATCCCGAAGACGGGGACCTGACCCAGGACCCCGGACAGGGCATCAATCACCGGGGTGCATGCGGCCGGATCGCCCGGCCCGTTGCTGATGAAGACGCCGTCGGGTCCGAGGGAGAGGATCTCGTCCGCGGTGGTTCCCGCGGGGACCACCTCGACCCGCAAGCCCGACCCGGCCAGGCCGTTGAGGATTCCCTGCTTCATGCCGCAATCGACCGCGACGATCGTCGGGCCGTCGTCCCCGAGGGTGCGGCGCTCCCCGGCGGCCTCGACGGAGAGGTCCCGTCCATCCAGGTGCGGATGCTCACGGACCAGGGCGAGCAGCTCCTCGGCGCTGAGTTCGGTGGACACGCCGCCGCGCATCGCGCCGTTGTCGCGCAGGTGGCGCACCAGTCGCCGGGTATCGGCATCCTCGACCGCCACCACGCCCTGGTCGGCCAGCCACGACCGGAAACCGATCGGCCCCGCCACGCCAGGCGCATCGCCGATGCGCGTGGCGATCACGGCCCCCGGCCACACCCGAGCGCTCTCGAGAGCATGGTCCCCGGTGCCGTAGTTGCCGATCATCGGTGCACTGAAGGTGAGGATCTGCCCGAGGTATGACGGGTCGGTCACCGCTTCCTGATAGCCGTTCATCCCCGTGGTGAACACCATCTCGCCGAGGGCGGTGCCGGGTGCGCCAACAGATCGGCACGGGAGGACCATGCCGTCCTCGAGCACGATGAGCGCGCCGCTCATCGGACCAGCGCCGAGATCGCCTTGAACTCCGGGCCACCGGCCTGGCCGAGCATCTCGAAGAGCACCATCTCGGCCGACGTCACGTGCGCGCCGGCACGGGCGGCCTTCTCGAGGCCGGCCTCTCGGTTGGCAGGGGTGCGCGAGCTCACTGCGTCCGCCGCCACGTGCACCGACGCCCCGCGGGCAAGCAGGTCATGCACCGTCTGGTTCACGCAGACATGCGACTCAATGCCGCAGACCACCCACGTATTGCACCGGGCGGCGTCATAGGCGTCCTCGAAGCCCTCCACGCCGCACGCCGAGAACCGCGTCTTCTCGACGATCGGCGTGCCCTCCGGCAGCCGGTCGGCCAACGCCGGCACGGTATGGCCGAGGCCCTTCGGGTACTGCTCGGTCACGATCACGGGCCGCCCCATGACCCCGAATCCCTCCGCGAGCAGGGCGCAGTTCCCCACCACCTCGTCGAAGGCGTCGATGACCGGGGCGAAGGCGTCCTGCACGTCAATGACGACAAGACCGGCATCCTCGCGGGTGGCCAGGGCGGGGTGGCGGTTGCTCATGGCTCTCTCCGATAGACGTCCTGGCCCCCGGCGAGGGTCATGACGATGCGGCCGGTGAGCTCCATCCCCACGAAGGCCGCGTTGGTTGACTTGCTCGCATACGGCCTGTCACCGACGCGGTCCGTGGCCGCGGTATCGACCACCGCCAGGTTTGCGACAGCCCCGTCCGCGAGCGTGGGGACGGGGAGGCCGAAGATCTCGGCGGGCCTCGTGCTCATCCTGAGGATGAGGTCCTCGAGCGACATCCGGCCACCGAGCACGAGCTCCGTATGGCATGCGGCGAATGCCGTCTCGAGTCCGATGACGCCGAACGGTGCCTCCGCAAACGGATTCTCCTTCTCGTCACCCGGGTGCGGCGCATGGTCGGTGGCGATGCAGTCGAGGGTGCCATCGACGAGTGCCTCGATGAGCGCCTCGCGGTCATCCTGATCGCGGAGCGGCGGGTTCATCTTGAACCGCGCGGGGTCGGGGTCCTCCCCCACCCGCTCGTCGGTAAGCAGCAGATGGTGCGGCGTGACCTCGGCGGTCACCTGCACACCGCGCTCCTTGGCGCGACGGATCTCATCCACGGTCTCGCGCGCCGAGACGTGGCAGATGTGGATGCGACCACCCTCATATGCCGCCAACGCGCAATCCCGCGCCACCTGCACGGCCTCCGACACGCCGGGGATCCCGGCGAGGCCGATGCGGGCCGACACGATGCCCTCGTGCATCACGCCGGGGCCCGACAGGCTCATGTCCTCCTCGTGCAGGGTGAAAAGGAGCCCCGTCGCCCTCTGGTACTGCAGCGCCCTGCGCATCACGAGCGCGCTTCCCACCGGTACCCCGTCATCCGAGAGCGCTGCCGCGCCGGCCTCGGCGAGGTCGCCATGCTCCGTGAGCGACTCCCCGGCCTGGCCCACCGTGATCGCCGGGATGAATCCGGTTGGTACGACGGCCTCGCGTGACGCCCGTTCGAGCAGCGAGCCGAGGATGCTCGGGTTGTCGGTCGGCGGCTGCGTGTTGGGCATCGCCAGCACCGTCACCACCCCGCCAGCCGCCGCGCTTGCGGTGCCGGTCGCGATGTCCTCAGCGTGCTCCTTGCCGGGCGTGCGCAGGTGGACGTGGACGTCGACGATTCCCGGGATCACCGTGAGCCCGGAGCCGTCAATGACCTCGAGTCCCTCCGGGTCGCCACCGATCACGCCATCCCGCACCACCAGGTCGTCCACGCGATCGATGCCGGCGGCGGGGTCGAGGATGCGCGCGCCGCGGATCACCACGTCGGCAGGGTCGCCGGGCCGCTGGGGAAGCCGGACCCGGGGGTTGGGCGCCATGGTGCTCATGCCGCCTCCAGCACCGCACCGCCGGCACCCGTGCCGGTGTCGCCGGCCGCCTCTGTGAGCACGTCGTAGAGCACCGCCATCCGCACCACCAGTCCGTTGGCCGCCTGGGCCTCGATGAGTGAATCGGGGTCATCCACGACGCCCCCGCTGATCTCGACCCCGCGATTCACGGGGCCGGCGTGCATGACGCGCTGGCCGGGGCGCAGGCGCGCATGGTTCACCTGATACATCCGCGCGTACTCCTCGAGGGAGGGCACGAAACCACCCGCGCCCATGCGCTCGAGCTGCATCCGCAGGACGTACACGATGTCGGCGTCCGCGATGTCGCGGATGTCGGCCGTGACCTCCACGCCGAGGGCGTCGGCGAGGTGCCGCGGCACCAGCGTGGGCGGTGACACGACCGAGACACGAGCGCCCATCATGCGGAACGCCTGAATACCCGAGCGCGCGACGCGTGAGTGCAGCACGTCGCCCACGATCGCCACGTGCATCCCGTCGAGGGGCCCGACCTCCTGCTGCACGGTGAACACGTCCAGGAGCGCCTGGGTGGGGTGCTCGCCCGTGCCGTCACCGGCGTTGACCACCGCCGCATCGGTGTAGCGCTCCGCGACCGCACACGCTCCCACCTGGGGGTGGCGGATCACGAATACGTCCGGCTCGTACGCCTCCAGCGTCAGGATGGTGTCCTTGAGGGTTTCGCCCTTCTCCATGCTGGTGCCCTGGCCCTTGATGCTCACGACATCGGCAGACAGGCGCTTGGCCGCGAGCTCGAAGGACGTGCTGGTCCGCGTCGACGGCTCGAGGAACAGGTTGACGACCGTGCGTCCTCGCAGGGTGGGCACCTTCTTGATGTCGCGGTCCATCACGGAGGCGAAGCGGTCAGCCGTGGCGAGGATCCGCTGCACGTCGTCGGCGGTCAGGTCTGCGATCCGGATGAGCGATGCGCGATCGGTCACGAGCCCCCCTCCAGCAGCACCTCGTCGCGGCCGTCGATCTCGGCGAGGTGCACGGCCACGCGCTCACCACGGTTGGTCGGCAGGTTCCGCCCCACATAGTCGGGCCGGATCGGAAGCTCGCGATGGCCCCGGTCCACGAGGACCGCGAGCTCCACCTTCGGCGGCCGCCCGTAGTCGAAGACAGCGTCGATGGCCGCGCGAATCGTGCGGCCCGTGTAGAGCACGTCATCCACCAGCACGACGGCATGGCTCGCGATGTCGAAGTCGAGGATGGTCTCGCCGACCACCGGAACGACGCCGCGTCGCCCGCCGCCCACGCCGACGTCATCTCGGTACAGGGCGATGTCGACCGACCCTATGGCCGGTGGCTCACCCGAGAACTCCTCGATCAGGGCCCGCAGCCGCTCGGCCAGCGGCACACCGCGCGTGTGGAGTCCGACCAGGGCCACCGCCGAGGTATCGGGGTGGTGCTCGACGATCTCATGCGCGATGCGCGCCACGGTTCGCCGGCACTGATCGGAATCGATCAGGACCTTGCCCATCTCTGCGTGCTCCTTCCCGGCCTCGCAGGACCGGTCTTAAAGGCTTGCGTCGGGGAGAGTAGCAGGGTCGTCGGCGGCGGCCAGATCCTCCCTCGCGCCTTTTCCGAGGCGTTCCTGCACGGGGATGAGCCGGGGAGCACCCCGCTCCCGGAAGGGGATCTCAACTTGGTCGAAGTCGCGGGGGACGATGACACCGGGGAACTCGTGCTCGGCCTCGCGGCGCACCTCGCGCGGCGGGACACGGGTGCTCACGTGGGTGAGGGCGAGCATGCGCACCCCCGCGCGCGAGGCGAGGGCCCCCGCCTCGCGCGCGGTCGAGTGGCGCGTCTCGAGCGCGCGCTGGGCGTCCACATCGCAGAAGGTGGCCTCATGGATGAGCAGGTCGGCGTCGCGGGCGGCATCCTCCGTGCCGGCGCACGGCCGGGTGTCACCGGAGAAGACGACCGCGCGCCCCGGCCGAGCGGCGCCCATCACCTGCTCCGGCCGCACGACGGCACCTGATTCAAGGGTCACCTCTCCTCCGCGCTGCAGGATGCCGAACGATGGCCCGTCAGGCACGCCCAGGGCGCGCGCGGCGTCCAGGTCAAAGGCGCCCGGGCGCTCATCCTCGACCAACGCATAGCCCAGCGAGCGCACGCCATGGTCGGTGTGAAATGCCCGGATGACCGCGTCCCCGTCGCGCAGGACCTCCCCCGGGGCGGTCTCCTGAACCTCGAAGTGGAACGGCAGCCGGCCGATCAGAGGGTCCAGCGTCCCCATCAGCTGGCCGAGCCCGTCTGGACCGACGAGCAGGAGCGGTTCCTCGCGCCCACGCAGAGCGAACGTCTTCATCATCCCGGGAAGCCCGAGGAAGTGGTCTCCGTGCAGGTGCGTCAGGAGAACGACCTGCACATCTGCGAGCCCCACGCCCGATCGCAGGAGCTGGCGCTGCGTCCCCTCGCCGCAGTCAACCAGCCACCGCTGCCCGCCCCTGCTGATCAGGGTCGCGGAGGTTCCCCGTGCCGCGCTCGGAACGGAGGCGGAGGTGCCGATGAACGTCACGGTCAGGTCCACGCCGCGACTCTATTCACCCGTGCGCACCGGGGCCGGTCGCGAGCAGCGCCGATCGGCAGTCGTCCGGGGGCTGTGACGGGGGCGGCCCACCTCGTGCCGGGGCCCGGCCGCCGCGGCCGGGCCGTCCGGTCTACACTTCGCCCGCGAGCGCGCGTAGCTCAGTGGATAGAGCACTGGCCTCCGGAGCCAGGGGTCGCAGGTTCGAATCCTGCCGCGCGTGCTGGTCTGAGGCTGGCCCGCGAGGTGCTAGCCGCTGAGCTCCGCGGTGAGGTCGGTGTGGTGGTGCACGATGCGCCACTCACCGTCCTCGCGGACGAACACGTTCGTCACGCGGTGATGCACATCCACCGGTTCCCCATCGCCAGTCCGGAAGCCAACCCCCCGCTCGACGCACGTCGAGAACCCCATGTCGCCGGCCTCGAGCATGTGGACATCCTCGGGAACGACCGTGCCCGACATGCCCATGGCTGCCTCCGCGTCGAACTGCGCCAGCACTGCATCGCGTCCGATGAGCATCCCGCCGAAGGGTCCGAGGTTCGTCGCCTGATGAGCGGTGGCCCACACGAGATGCATTGGCCTTGTGTCGCCTGCGATATTCGCGTTCAACGCCGCATAGAACGCGTCATGTGCCTGCTGGACGCTCATGGTATGCACCTCCGGGGGGCGATCAACTGAATCGCTCCACATCCTACGTAAGCACCACCCCTGGGGGCTCGATGCCGACGATGCACCCAGGCCGGTTGACGACTACGCCACGGCGAGCGGTGCTGTCTTGCGGCCGGTGATCGCGACGTAGTGCAGTGGCTGTCCATTCGCCGCGTCACGGTGGCGATAGCGGACCTGCGAGGTCACCTCGAGGGCGCCCGCGTCCATGGCGTCGTCGATCAGCGAGGCGAACCCGGAGCGGTCGCCGTCGCCATCGAGGAAGTCCTCCTTGAGGTTGAACCCTACGAGGGCGTCATCCGAGACGAGGTTCCACGCCGCCGCGAATGCATCTGGGGGGATGTCATCGAAGCCGAGTGCCGCCACGCAGGTCAGGCATGTCGGCGCGACGTCGTCAACCTGCGCCCGTTCGGCGTGGTCGAGGTCGCGGATGTCGGCCGCGATGTACGCGTCGTATACATCGGGTCGGTCACGCATCGCGGCATCGCGCGCCTCATCGATGATGTCCACGCCCACGACGGCACTCACGCCGAGCTCCCGCATCTCCTCCCCCATGACCCCATTGCCCGCCCCAAGATCCAGGCAGCGCACGCCCGCAGGATCGATTCCATCGGCCTCCATCTGGTCGGAGAGGAGCCCCGCGATGGTCCGCGGCGAGGTGCATCGGAGGCGGTCGTAGAAGAGGTGCTCGTAGAGGCCCGGCATCGAATAGATGTCGCCGTAATCATGGAACCGAATCCGGCGTGTTCCCGACTCCGTGGTGACCTCGCACCACTCCTCGTCCTGCGGCAGGGACGCGTCGGGGAGTGCGATCTCGAACGTCGGGGAAACGTCAGTGGATTCTGCGTGCGGCACCGGACAACCCTCTCGTCGCGTGTATGAGCAGGCCGACGCAGAGCGCCGGGCGCGGCGTGCGAGCGCCCAGCCAGGCAGGCGAACCAGGTGCGAGACAGGCACTTCCGCACTCCGTGGCCGCGTCGGATTAGATGACTTTACTCAAAAAGCGACGCATCTCCCGAAGTGCTGCACCGCGGTGCATGCAGTGCAGCCCCATGGGGCACCCCACGCCGCGACGCCCGGGAGGTGGCCCGCGCAGCAGTTAGGATCGCCCCATGGCTGATCCGGTATGGAGCGTGGCCCTCCCCGAGGGTGCCGAGCGACCGTTCATGGTGTGGGTCAACGGCGCACCACGCGAGGAGGGTGAGCACTATTCCGTGGAGGGACGGTGGCTCCGCTTCCCCACGCCCCTCATCCCGAAGGCTCGGGCCCCACGCCGAGGGCTGGGCCGCCGCATGGCACTGCTCGCCGGAGTTGGTGTGTACGGGGATCAGAAGGCCGACGTCGTCGACCTTCGCTACCACCGCGGAGGGGTGGTCCAGCACGCGACCGAGCTGCCGATCATCCCGCCCGAGGGCGAGTGATACAGGAGCCAGGGCCACCGCCGGGAATGACGCGCCCATCCCGCGGCAAGTTGCTCGTATGGGGCCTTCCCGCGTGGGCCATGGCGATCGCGGTGGTCGTGATGGCGATCCGGGAGCAACCCCGGACCTTTCTCATCGGCCTTGCGATCGGGGCGGGCGCCATCGTCGTTGCTGCGGCCGTGGTGTCGGGCTGGGTGGCGCACAACCGGTCGCTCGCCCGCAGGCGCGAGGCGGAGCGCGGTGGTCGCCGCGGTGCTCCCGACCGACCTCTCGTGATCACCACCGATGCCCGGGGACGCACCGTCCGGATTTCCCCGGGCGCGCGCGAGGCCCGGGTGGTGATCGCTCACGTCGAGGGCGATGCGAAGATCCTCAGCCCCGAGGCCACCCGTTGATCACCCTGAACGCGGTCTTCCAATGGATACTGCTCGGGGTCGGGTTGTACGTGCTGGTCGCGGCGGCGGTGTGGATCGCCGGTGCCACCCGCTTTGCGCTGAGCCGTGAGACGGCCGGCGCCGAGGCCTTCTACGACATCCCCGACGGCGACCTTCCGCCGATCACCGTGCTCGTCCCCGCCTATGCCGAGGAGATCACGATCGGTGACGCCCTCGATGCACTTCGCGTTGTCGACTACCCCGACCTGGAGATCATCGCGATCGATGACGGCAGCCCGGACCGCACCGCGGATGTCATCGCAGACCGCATGACCCGGGACCCCCGGCTGCGCTTCCTCCGCAAGGAGGTGAACGAAGGGAAGGCGATGGCGATGAACGACGCGATCGCGATTTCGCGCGGAGAGGTGATCGTGGTCATCGACGCCGACGCCCAGGTTGCGCCGGGTGCCCTGCGTGCGATCGCGGCGCACTTCGTACGCATTCCGCGCATGGGCGGGGTCACGGGTAACCCCCGCCCGACCAACCTCGGGACATGGCTCGCCGAAATGCAGGTCGTTGAGTTCGCCGCCCAGGTGTCCCTGATGCGCCGCGCGCAGGTGACCTGGGGTCGAATCCTGACGATGAGCGGCGTGGTATCCGCGTTCCGGCGGTCCGTGCTCGCTGACGTCGGCGTCTTCGATCCCTCCATGGCCACCGAGGACATTGAGCTGACATGGCGTGTCCAGCGACGCTTCTACGACGTGCGTTACGAACCGCGGGCCATCGTGGGCATGCGCGTGCCGACGACGTTGCGCGCGTTGGTGCGCCAGCGGCTGCGCTGGGGCCGCGGCCTTGTGCAGGTCCTGCTGCGCCACGGATCACTGCTCTTTCGCTGGCGCAACCGCCGCCACTGGCCGGTGATCGCCGAGGCGGTGATCTCGCTCGTGTGGTGGCATGCCCTGGTGCTGCTGATCATCCTTGGCGTCGCCTTCACGGCCATTGACATCGGCGGCTACGAGAACCTTTCGCCATTCCCGTGGGGCTGGATTGCGGCGGTACTCATCATGGCCATCACGCAGTTGACGACGGCGCTCCTCATCGATCGCCGGTACGACCCAACGGCGACCGATGGCCTATGGCCCATGCCGTGGTACCCGATCGGCTATTGGTTCATCGTCGGGTGCACCACGCTTGCGGTCACGATTCCCACGCTGCTCAACCCCGGAAGCGGGACCCATGTCACATGGCGCGTGGAACGCGATCGGGAGTAGGCGGAGCGCCCATCACTCCCCACCCGGCGGGCCTACCTGATCCGTCGGCACACGGCGCCTCACTGCAGCTGCGCGGCTTGCGGCATCCCGAAGAGGTATCCCTGCGCCAGCGCGACGCCTGCCCGTGTCGCGTGCTCGTGCTGCACGGAAAGCTCAATGCCCTCTACCAGGACCTCGATCCCGAGGCCACTGGCGAGATCGCAGATGCCGCCGAGCATCCTGGCCGCCTGGGCCGACTCATCGTCAAGAAGGTCTGCTGCGAACATCCGATCGCACTTGAGGCGATCAATCGGCAGGTGACGCAGGTGCGCGAGGGATGTCGTTCCCGCACCGAAGTCGTCAAGGGCAATGCGGACCCCGAGTGCCGAGACGCGCCGCAGTGACTCCGCGATCTCTGGCGCACCCGTCCCGATCCCGTGCTCGGTCACCTCGAGCACGAGCGCTGCCGGGGCCACCCCGGCGGCGGCAAGTGCCGCGGTAACGCGATCCGCGAGGGCCAGGTCGATCGCCGCGGGCGAGATGTTGACGGACACCTCGCTACCGGGGGTGACGCCAGACGCGAAATCGGACAGCGCCCGCTCGAGCACGAAGTTGTCCAGTTTCGCGATCGCGCCCTGCTCCTCGGCGATCGGGATGAACTCCCCCGGCAGGATCTGGCCGAGGGTCGGGTGGTTCCAGCGGACGAGGGCCTCAGCGCCCACGACCTCCCCATGCGGCAGCAGGACGATCGGCTGATACATGACGTCGAGCTGGTGCTGAAGCACCGCCGTGAACAGATCACGCGTGATCTCCATCCTCCGAGCGCGTCCAAGGACGTCGCCGCCGGCGATCGTCTCGCACGTAATTCCGAAGGTCGGCGTCCGACGCAACGCATCCTCAGCCAGCATCACGAGGTCGTCGATACTCACCGCGAGAAGCGCGTCGAGGGTTGCGACGCCGGATGTCACGGCCACCGCCACCTGCCCGCCGGCCTCGTCCGGGACGCCCTCGCGAAGGGCCTCCTTGATTCTCAGGGCTATGTCGTGCGCATCCGTCGCACCGATGCCCGGCAGCACTGCAAGAAATGAGCCGAAGGCCCGGCCAAGCTGCGCATCATCCGGAAGGCATCCGCGGATTGTCGTGGCCACGCCGAGCAGAGCGCCGCCCGCAAGAAGGCCGCCAGTCGACCCCTTCGCCCCCGCCTCTTCCACCCGCAGGGCGAGAGACGATACCGGTACCCGCAGCGGCCCCCGTCGGGCCAGCGCCGCGATCATCGCGCCGCGCATCGGCAGCCCCGTACGGGTATCGACCACGGTCTGGGCCCCGACCTCGGCCTGGCGCTGGGCGAACAACCGCCCACGCTCCTCGATGATCCTCATCGCCCTGGCCGCAAGGCGCTCCAGCCCGCGCACCTGCCGGTCGGTCAGGGTCGCCGGCTCATCCGAGATCACGCAGAGCGTGCCAATCGCGTGCCCATGGTCCGAGACAAGAGGCACGCCCGCATACGATGCGATGTGGGGGTCCCCGGTGACGAGCGGATTGTCGGCGAAGCGCGGGTCGGCGCTGGCGTCCGGCACGATGAGCGGCCGTGATCCGGCGGCAACCGCATGCCCGCAGAACGACACATCACGTGATGTGCGCTCGGCATCCAGGCCCGCGGATGCCGCGAATACCTGCTCGTCTTCCTCGACGATGCTGACGACGCTGATAGGGGCACCGGTGATCAGCGCCGCGAGCTCGACGATGTCATCGAGTTCCGGGTCACGCCCCTGCTGCAGCACTCCGAGCTCTCTGAGGTCGGCGAGCCGCTCAACTTCGTCAGCGGGGACCGGCGGGGGCATCCCACCGGCAACGGCCCCATCTGCCATCACCGGAATATCAGCCTGTGATTCGGAGCCTCGTGCCATGGCTGGCCTCCTCGTGCCCCCGCGTACCTTCAGTCTACCAGCGCTACCTCAGGCACCCTCCAGAGCCCCCAGAAGGTCCTGCTCCCAGGCCTGCCCGAACGTGAAGCCCGGCGGCGGGGCGCCCTCGACCACCTGGTCAGCCGTGAGTGCATCCACCACGACCGAACCCATGCTCATCGCCGCCATGCGCGGGGGCACGTGATCGGGCCGGGGAGCGCCACGACCCGCGCAGATGTGGTGGACGAGGGCCTGCTGCGTGGGCGCGTCGGGCTCGGCGACGGCATACGTCCCGGGCGGCGCATCCGCCGCGCAGACGAGCGCGGCGGCGGCGTCGAGCGCGCCGACGATGGCGATGCGGTTTGCGGCGGGCCCCACCATCCGGAACCGGCGCATCTGGAGGCCGCGAGACACATCACAGATGAAACCCGCGGGTCCATACGCCCACGGCAGGCGCACGATCCTGGTGACGGGACCGCGCATCGCCGCCTCTGCCGCGAGGGCGGGGGCAGTGATCTCGAGTGCCCCGCCGGCATCCCCGATGGCGCACGACGCCATGACGACGGTTCTCTCACCGGCGATCGCCCCGATGATCTCGGCGCCCGCCCGGGCCTCGCGCTGGGCCTTCCTGATGTGCCGACGCCGGACGGGGGGGATCAACCGGGGCAGGCCGAGGTGGAAGACGACCTCCGCATCGGCGACGCCGTCCTCCCACCGCGCCACCTCACCGATGTCGCCACGGATCACCTCCGCACCCCTCGCGGCGAGGCGGCGGGCGCCATCGGCGGTGCGGGTGAGGGCCCTGACACCCACACCCGAGGCCACGAGGGCATCGACCAGAGCACCTCCGATGAGGCCGGTGCCGCCGGTGACGAAGGCCGTGCGCGTGGCGGTCAGCCCCCGGCGACGGCCGGGAGGATCGTTACCTCCTGGCCGTCGGCGACGTCTGTCTGGATCCCGCTCTCGAACCGGACATCCTGCCCGGCCACGAACACGTTGACGAAGCGGCGCAGCTCGCCGTCCTGCGTGACGCGCTCCTTGAACCCGGGGTGGTTGGCGTCGAGCTCGTCGATGATCGCACCCACTGTTCCCGGCGCGCACTCGACGGTCCCGGCACCACCCGTCAGAGGCCGGAGGGGAGATGGAATCCGGACGGTGACGCTCATGACAGCACCTCGACGCTGCGATGGCCTGCCACCGCCGCCTCGAAGGCGTCCACGGTGGGGCTGATGGTGACGGGCTCCACGCGATCGGCCACGGCGTCGAGGGTCTTGAGGCCGTCCCCGGTGATGTAAATGACCACCCGCTCATCGGGCCCGATGTCGCCGCGCTCCGCGAGGCGGGTCAGCACGGCCGTGGTCACGCCCCCGGCGGTCTCGGTGAAGATCCCCGTGGTCTCGGCAAGCAGCGCGATCCCCTCGGTGATTTCATCCTCGCTCACCGCGTCGATGCCGCCGCCGGTGCCCCGGGCGACGTCGAGGGCGAAGATGCCATCCGCCGGGTTTCCGATTGCGAGGCTCTTGGCAATCGTCTCGGGGCGGACCGGCGCCACGAAGTCGATCCCCGCCTCGTAGGCGGCGGCCACGGGGCCACAGCCCTGGGCCTGGGCACCATTCATGGCGGGGACGCGGCCATCGACCAGGCCCAGGTCGAGCAACTCGGTGAAACCGCGGTGGATCTTGGTGTAGAGCGACCCGGACGCAATGGGCACCACGCAGCGATCCGGCAGTGACCACCCCAACTGCTCGGCAGTCTCGTAGGCCAGTGTCTTGGAGCCCTCGCTGTAGTACGGCCGCACGTTGACGTTCACGAATGCCCACGGGCGGTCGGCCGCCAATTCCATGCAGAGGCGGTTGACATCGTCGTAGTTGCCGTCCACCGCGACCAGGGTGCACCCGTAGATGCCGGTGGCGATGATCTTCTGGCTCTCGAGGTCGGCGGGTACGAACACGTAGCTCGTCATCCCCGCGGCTGCGGCATGGGCCGCCACCGACTGCGCGAGGTTTCCCGTGGATGCGCACGCCGCCACCTCGTAGCCCAGTTCCCGCGCCTTCTGCAGGGCCACGCTCACCACGCGATCCTTGAACGAGTGCGTCGGGTTGGCCGTCTCGTTCTTCACCCACACCTCACCGAGCCCGAGCCGCTCGGCCAGCCGGGGCGCACGGACCATCGGGCTGAGACCCACGGGCAGGCCGGCGGTCGGGTCCTCCGGCGCGCATGGCAGGAGGTCCGCGTAGCGCCAGATCGACGGCGGGCCCGCCTCGATCGACTCCCGCGTCACCGTGGCCGCCAGCACATCGCGGTCATACGCGACCTCGAGCGGTCCGAAGCAGAACTCGCAGGCGTACGACGCCCCGAGCGGCAGCTCCTCGCCGCATTCCTTGCATCGCAGCCCACGCGCTCCTGTGGGCCGTCCCGTCACCGCTGTCATCCTCGTCCTCCTCTCGTCGCCGGGAGTCCGAGGGCGCTTCGTATCTGGAAGCGTATGCCCCGTGCATCTCCCAGGCACGAATGCCTGCAGGAATTGGCACCTGGCGCTATCGCGCTGGTTGCCGCGGTTTCAAAGGGCCATGTCCCTCCACCGCTCTTGATGCGTCAAGCGCCGGAGACCATACCCGGACCGCGGACCGGCGTCAATGGCGCCGCGCGTCCGCGTGCCACGGGGGCAGCGGCGTCGTGCGGAAACCGCGTAACACCCCTGCGTGGACGTCCGGCCCGCGCGATTACGATAACCAGCACGCGATGACCGATCCCGAGCCCGAGACGGTGGCCGAGGGCGACGCCCAGGCGCCGGTGCCCAAGCGGTTCCTGTTCCTGCGTCGGCGGGATCCCGCGTCCGCGACCGACGGGTCAGGCGCAGAGGATGCGCCGCCGCCTGCACCCGCGGGCGCAGACGAAGGCGACGACGCGGACGGCGACCGCGTGCGGCCGGGGGTGCTCAAGCGCCGTCGGCGCCAGCTCATGGCGCAGTACGAGCAGGGCATCTTCGATCTGGGTGGCCTCGCCATGGAACTTCATGCGCGCGGCCTGCTGGCCGAGGACGTCATGCGCCGGCGTGCAGCCGAGGTCGCGGACATCCGTTCGCAGGTCGAGGACCTTGGCGCACAGCTCGAGGAGCTCCGGCAGGAGCGCAAGGAACGCCGCCATGCCGGGCGTGGCAGCAGTATCCAGTGCCCGGCATGCGGGGTGCGCTCGCGCGCCGGTGCCAACTTCTGTGCGGCGTGCGGGGCCGCCCTCGCGCCGGACACGTCCGGCGACGGAGGCGACCAGCCGACGACCGTGATCGCCGAAGAGCAGGTCACGACCGTGGTCGTTGACGAGCAGGTCACCACGATAATCGCGGACGACCCACAGCCCACGGCCGCGATTCCACCGCAGGACGAGAGCGGCGCCTGATGCCCGAGCTGCCCTACCCGGGCCCGCCCGGGGCCGGGAACACTCCCCCCGAACCGGATCCCGGCACCCAGGACGAATCAGCCGCTGAGGGCGGCACGCCACCGCCTGCTCCCGAGCACTGCGCGGTGTGCGGGGCCGAGCTCGATCCCGGGCAGACCTACTGCCTCGAGTGCGGCACGCCCACGAAGGATGCGCCGCGACTGCGCCGCGGAGCCGGGGGGCTCGCCGCCGTGGCTATCGGCCTGGCGGTCCTCGGCGCCGGCGCCGGCGCCCTGGCGTACGTGGCCTCACAGGACAGCACCACCGCTTCGAGCGTGACGGCACCGGAGACCTCGCAGGTCATCACGGTGCCCACCATGACCGTTCCCACGACCGAGACAGATTCCGGCCTGCCCGGCGACACGACGGGCACCCTGCCGATGGACACCACCTACACGACGCCGCCGATCGAGACGACCTCGAGCGTGCCGCTCCCCGTCGACACCACGGCATCGGTGCCGCTCGACATCTACACGGAGACCGGGCCCTCTGGCGGGCAGACGACGAACGATTTCCCCACCGATACCTCGTCCCTGGACCCCGGGGGGTCCTCAGGGGGCTTCACGGATGATGACTGGCCCGCAGGCGTGTCGGGCTGGACGGCGATCGTGTCGAGCGTGCGCAACGAGGCAGACGCGCGCGCGGCAGCCTCGCGACTGCAGTCCCAGGGACAACCGGGCGGTGTGCTGTTCAGCACGGACCATCCCCCGCTGAACCCGGGCTACTGGGTCGTGTTCTCGGGCACGTATGACACCCGCAGCGAGGCGCTCGCACAGGCGCGCGCCCTCCTCCCGCGCTGGCCCGGCGCGTACCCACGCCAGGTCGAGTCCTAGGGCCTGCTCACCGGGCCGCGGTTGGCGACCTGCGGGGCGCCGGCGCGCCGATGCCCGCCACCATCAGGCGCTGGCCGGGCGCAGGCGTGGCCGTGAACGAGATCGTCAGGCCGCGGGCGCCACGACGCACGGGGAACCGCAGCGTGGTCCACGAGCCCGTCGTCGCTGATGCGCGCACCGACCGCCCGCGCAGGGCCGCGGTGACGCGTCCCGCGCCGCGCACCGAGATGCTGACCACGCGCGTGCGCGGTGACGGCGTGAACGGCGCCGTGCGCGCGACCATGCGGGTGTCCGCGACATCAAGCCCCCTCTTCCCCCAGCGCGATACCACAACCGGCATGCCGCGTACGACGACCCATCCGGGCAGCACCTCGACGGGTGGGCCCATGCCGCGAACGTAGAGCCGCCGCCCCAGGATCGAGACCGGGTCGAGCACGATGCGCACGGTCCGCCCGCGCACGGCACCGATCCCGACGTTCCATGTCCGTACAGCACGCGACGGGACGATGGTGGCAAGGGGTATGTCCGCCCCGCCCTCCACCGGCCGCGCCCGGACGTCCACGAGGGCATATCCGCCCGGAACACCGATCACGATGGGGAGCAGTTGCGCCATGTCGGGCACCGTGAAAGCAGGACCGACGACGGTTGTGTTGTCCCCGGCCTCGATGATGGGCCCGCCGACGAGGGTCATCGTGGGACCAACCTGCCCCCAACCCTCCAGCCCGGCGACGAGGTCGCCGTTCGGGATGGGCTCGAGGCCCGTTGACGGGCCGAGCGGTGGCACCACGGGCTGCGCTGCGCCGAGCGCGGGCGAGGCGATGATCAGAGCGACGGCAATTCCTGAGCGCAGGACGGGTTTCCCGGGGTCGGGGATAGATTGCATGGCCATGGTAGATCCCATCCGGGGTGAAACCCCTCGCGTGCTGGTCGGCGTCGACGTCGGGGGCACTTTCACCGATGCCGTGGTCGCGGCAGGGCGCCGCGTGCACACGGCCAAGGTGCCCACGACGCCCGATGATCAGGGGGAGGGTGTCGTCCACGCCGTGCGCGCGGCCCTGGATGCGGCAGGCCTCCGTGCCGACCAGGTGGCGCGAATCGCCCACGGGATGACCGTTGGTACCAACGCGCTCCTCGAGGGGACAGGGGCGCGAACCGCCCTCGTGGCGACGGAGGGGCTCGAGGATGTCCTCGAGCTCCGCCGTCAGGACCGCGCGTCCCTCTACCGGCTCGACGCCGCGCATGCACCACCGCTGGTGCCCGCCGACCGGGTGGTGCCAGCGCGGGAACGGGTCGGTGCCGAGGGCGTGGTCACGCCGCTCACGCCCGACGCCATCGAGGCGGTCATCGCCGGCGTGCGCGCCACCGATCCCGAAGCCGTGGCGGTGGGCCTTCTCTTCTCGTATGCCGAGCCCGCCCACGAGCGCGCGATCGCCGAACGCCTGCGGGCCGAGCTGCCGGGGGTCCACGTGTGCGCGTCCAGCGAGGTGCTCCCGGAGGTCCGTGAATACGAGCGCATTGCCACCACCGCGCTGGACGCCTACCTCACGCCGGTGCTCGCGGACTACCTCGCGGCGCTCGGGGCGCGGGCCAGCCATGCTGGCCTCCCGGCTCCGGCGATCATGCAATCGAGTGGCGGACTCATGCCGCTCGATCACGCGGCGGCCCATGCCTCGCGCACGGTCCTCTCGGGCCCGGCGGGTGGGGTCGTGGGAGCAGCCGACGTGGCCCGCGCCGATGGCGCCGAGATCGCCCTCGCGTTCGACATGGGCGGAACGTCCTGCGACGTCGCGCTCATCGCCGACGGGCGACCGGGGCGCGCCCACGGCAGCGTGGTCGCCGGCCATCCCGTCCACCTGCCGATGCTCGACATCGAGACGGTCTCGGCGGGTGGCGGCAGCATCGCCTGGGCCGACCCGGGCGGCGCGCTTCGCGTGGGCCCGCGCTCGGCGGGTGCGGTGCCAGGACCTGCGGCGTACGGCCGCGGCGGCACGGTGCCGACCGTCACCGATGCGAACGTCGCACTGGGCCGGGTGAGCGGGGATCTCGGCCTCGGCGGCACCATCGCGCTGCACGAGGGCCCTGCCCGCGAGGCCGTCGCGGGCCTTGCTGATGCTCTCGGACTCGACGCCGATGCCTGCGCGCAGGGCATCGTCGAGGTGGCAGTGCAGGAGATGGTGTCGGCGCTGCACGTGGTGAGCGTGGAGCGTGGCGTGGACCCGCGCCCCGGGCTCCTCATCGCCTTCGGCGGCGCCGGCCCGCTTCACGCGTGCGCGGTGGCCGATGGCCTCGGGATGGACCGGATCACCTGCCCGGCAACCGCAGGCGTGCTCGCCGCGCTGGGCATGGTGGTCGCGGGCGAGCGGCGCGATCATGTCCAGAGCGTTCTGTGCCCCTCCTCCGACTCCGACGGCCTGCGGAGGGCGATTGCGCCGCTCGTGGAGCGCGCATTGGCGGAGTTGCCTGACGGGCGCATCGAGATCCGCGCGGACTGTCGGTACACCGGGCAGAGCCACGCGCTCACGGTGCCGTGGGATCCATCGGCACCTGCGGAGGCGCTGGACGAGGCATTCCACGAGGCGCATTCCCGCGCCGCGGGCCAGGCGATCCGCGACGTGCCGGTGGAGGTCGTGTCGGTCCGGGTGGCCGCGATCACCGATGGCCCCGACCTCGACCTGCACGCCCACGACCAGCCCGTGGAGGTGCACGACGGGCCTGCGTCCCTGCCGATGCCCGGAAGCACGTGTTGGGTCGCCGCGGGGTGGCGCGCCGCGGTCCATCGCGATGGAACAATCCGGATGACGCGGGCATGAGCCAGCTCGACCCCATCGCACTCCAGGTGTGGGGCGCCGCCCTGCGGGCCGTGGCCGACGAGATGCAGGCCGCCCTCGTGCGCTCGAGTTTCAGCGTGACGATCAAGGAGCGGCGCGACTGCAGCACCGCGCTCTTCGACGCGGCGGGGCGCATGGTGGCCCAGGCGGACTCGATCCCGGTGCATCTCGGCGCCATGCCGGAGGCGGTCGCGGCCGTCATGGCCGCCGGCGCCGCCCCGGGCGAGGCCTGGATCGTCAACGACCCCTTCACCGGCGGCACGCACCTCCCCGATCTCACGATCGTCTCGCCGGTGGCGCTTGACGGCCGGGTGGTGGCGCATGCCGTCACGCGAGCGCATCACGCGGACGTGGGCGGCATGACGGCCGGATCCATGCCAGCGGGCGCCCGTGAGCTGCTGCAGGAGGGCCTGGTGCTCCCGCCCGTGCGCCTTTCCACTGCAACGGGCCTCGAGCATGGCGTGATGGCCATCATCACCGCGAACTCCCGGACGCCCGTCGAGCGGCACGGGGACATCGCGGCGCAGCTCGCTGCCCATGCGCTCGCCCAGCAGCGCATCGAGGACCTCTGCGCGCGCCGGGGTGGCCCGCCGGCACTCACCGATGCGATGGACGCCCTGCTCGCCTATGCCGAGAGGCGCACGCGCGCCGCGATTGCGGCGATGCCGGACGGGGACTGGGACGCCACGGGCGCACTCGAAGGCGATGGGGTGACAGACCGCGACCTCGTCATCCGCGTGCGGGTGTCCGTGCGGGGGGATGTGCTCGCCGTGGACTTCACGGGGACCGACGACGCCGGCCCGGGGAACCTCAACTGCCCCATTGCCGTCACCCGCTCGTCGGTGTTCTTCGCCGTGCGCGTGGCCACGGATCCGGACATCCCGGCATCGGCGGGTGCGTACGCGCCGGTGAGCATCACGGCACCCGCGGGGACCCTGGTGAACGCCCCTCCGGGTGCGGCGGTAGCTGCCGGAAACGTGGAGGCGTCAAGTCGCATCGCCGACGTGGTGCTGTCCGCCCTGCAGGGGCCCGCGGACGTTCCCGCGCAGGGGCAAGGCACCATGAACAACATGACCCTCGGGTTCGACGACCGTGTCTACTTCGAGACCCTCGGCGGTGGGCAGGGCGCATCGGCCTCGGCTGATGGCCCGTCGGCCGTGCATGTGGCGATGAGCAATACCCTCAACACCCCGGTCGAGGCACTCGAGCTGGCCATGCCCGTGCGCGTTGAGCGGTACGCGGTGCGCAGGGGATCCGGCGGCGCCGGTGCCCGACGTGGCGGAGATGGCGTGATCCGTCGGGTGCGCCTGCTGGAGCCGGCCGACGTCTCGCTCATCGCCGAACGTCGGCGAAGCGCCCCGTCCGGCACCGCCGGGGGTGCCGATGGGCATCCCGGGGAGACGCTGGTGGACGGCGCACTCGTGCCGGGCAAATGGCGCGGGCGCCTTGCGGCGGGCAGCACCATCGAGCAGCGCACGCCCGGCGGGGGCGGACACGGCTCGCCCCCGTAGGACCGAACCCGGCGCGCCTCCTACTTCGCGAGGTCTGTCCCCACCACCACCACGACGTCCGCCGTGCCGATGCGCCCCTCCGCCAGGGTGTTGATCGCGACCGCCTTCGTGATGCCCAGGTCCTTGGCCACGTTCCAGGCCACTTCCTTGCGCCCCTTCACGTACTGCACCTCGGACTGCGTCACATCCTGGCTGGTCGCATTGTCCACCACGCCGAGCGTGTAGCCGTCCGCCTGCACGCGCGGCGCCACCTTGTTGGCGGCCGCACCGGTGACGTTGCTCGCGTTGAGCACCGCGACCGTGTAGGCGGCCTTGTTCGCAACCGGCGGGATGTCCTCGGGGATTTCACCCGTGTCCGCGGTGGTCGCCGTGGTGGCCGTGGTCTGCGTGGTGGATGCGGCAGTCGTGCTCGCGCTGTCACCACCACGGAAGAAGAACCACCAGCCGCCCACCCCGATGATCGCAAGGGCGAGCACGACGGCGATGCCGGTAAGGGCCCCGCGCCCCGACGATCCGGATCGTGCGCCGGAGCGGGTCGACGAGGACCCGCGCGACGACGACCGCGTCCGACCGCCCTCGGCGTCCGCTGCCCCTGCCGCTGCGGGGGCCTCGGCGGACGCACGCGCCTGCTCGCGGGCCGTGGGCGGACGACCGGGCTGCGGCTGCTCGGCCTCCGGTGCCTCGGGTGCCGGTGCGCTGGCGACCGTGGACGTGGTAAGAGCACGAACGCGCTCGAGCGACGGTGCGGCAGCCGGCGGAACAGGCGGGCCGATGCGGTCCTCCAGCTCCTTGATGGTGCGACCCTGCCGGAGGATCAGGAGGGCGAGCACCACGAAGGCGACGAGCCCGACTCCGGCGGCCGCCAGGATGATGATGTCCACCGCGTCCACTGCGGGTGGACGCTACCAGCAGGTCGGGACGATCAGGTGCCGGGGGTCACGCGATAGGCGTCGAATACCGACTCGACATTGCGCAACTGGCTGGTGAGCGCGCGTAGGGTGTCGATATCGGCCATTTCGAGCACGAACCGGTGGCGGGCCATCTGGTCCTCCACCTGGCAATTGGCCCCGAGGATGTTCACGCCGTTCTCCGCGATGGTGCGTGAGATGTCCTCGAGGAGGCGATGCCTGTCCCAGGCCTCCACGGCCAGTTCAACCCGGAATGACTGCCGCGTCTCGCCACCCCACGCCACAGGGGTGAAGCGCTCCGGGCTCCGCTTGAGGGAGCGGGCGTTCGGGCAGTCCTCGCGGTGGATCGTGATCCCGCGCCCGAGTGAGATATAGCCGACGATGTCATCGCCGGGTACCGGCTTGCAGCACTTGGCCAGCCGCACCAGGACGTCGGCAACGCCCTCGATCTCGATCCCGAGCTCACTCGACGACGTTGTGCCCCGACTGCGTCCATCCCGGGCATCCGGCAGCGTCGGCTCGGGGTCCACGGCACCGCCGTCGGCCTTGATCCCCGCGATGATCTTGTTGACGACCACCTGCACCGATGTCTTCTCCGAGCCCACGGAGATGTAGAAGTCCTCGGCACGCTTGAAGCCCATCTCCTGGATGACCTCCGCGAAGAGCGGGGACCCCACGATGCGCTGGCTCGGGAGACCCGCCTTGCGGAGGGCCTCCTGGAGCATCTCCCGCCCCGTGTGCTCCGCGTCCTCGCGCTGCTCGCGGCTGAAGAACGACCGGATCTTCGACCGCGCCTTCGATGTGTGCACCACGCCGAGCCAGTCGCGCGACGGACCGCGGGGGGCCTTGGAGGTGAGGACCTCCACGAAGTCCCCCGACTCCAGTTGGTGGGTGAGCGGCACGATCCGGCCGTTGACCTTGGCGCCGACGCACCGGTGCCCGACATCGGTGTGGACGTCGTACGCGAAGTCGAGGGGCGTCGAGCCCGCGGGGAGCGCGCGCACCTCGCCCTTCGGCGTGAACACGTACACCTCCGCCGAGTACAGGTCGCTGCGCAGCGTGTCCATGAACTCCGCGGGGTCTGCGGTGTCCTGCTGCCAGTCCATCATCCCGGCCAGCCACGCGAGCTTGTCGTCTGCGGCGGCCGCGCCAGATGCGCCGGCCAGCCCGCGTGACTCCTCCTTGTAGAGCCAGTGCGCTGCCACGCCGTACTCGGCCGTGTGGTGCATTTCGGGGGTGCGGATCTGGATCTCCAGGGGGCTGCCGTGGGGCCCGATCACGGTGGTGTGCAGCGACTGGTACATGTTCAGCCGCGGCATGGCGATGAAGTCCTTGAACCGACCGGGCATGGGCTTCCACAGGGAGTGGATGACCCCCACCGCGCCGTAGCAGTCCTTCACCGACTCGACGATCACGCGCATTGCGGTGAGGTCGTAGATCTCGTTGAACTCCTTGCCCTTCCGGGTCATCTTCTCGTAGATCGAATAGAAGTGCTTCGCCCGGCCGGTGATCTCCACCGGCGCGATTCCCACCTCCCGCAGGTCAGCTCGGAGGATCTCCCCCGCCTCGGCCACGTACTCCTCGCGATCGGCGCGACGCTGGTTGACCATCTGCTGGATCTCGGCATACCGCTTGGGATGCAGGGCCGCGAAGGCGAGGTCCTCGAGTTCCCACTTGAGCGAGTGGATGCCGAGCCGGTGCGCGAGCGGGGCGTAGACCTCGAGGGTCTCGCGGGCCTTCTGCATCTGCTTGGCCTTGCTCATGTACGACAGCGTGCGCATGTTGTGAAGGCGGTCGCAGAGCTTCACGAGCAGCACGCGGATATCGGACGACATCGAGATGATGAGCTTCCGGTAGTTCTCCGCCTGCTGCTCCTCCTGGCTCTCGAAGTGGATCCGCGTGAGCTTGGTGACCCCGTCGACGAGCGCGGCCACCTGCGGGCCGAATGCCTCCTCGATGTCCTCGCGCGTTGCCCCGGTGTCCTCCACCACGTCATGCAGGAGCGCTGCCCGGATGGTGTCGGGGTCGAGCCCGAGCCCGGCGGCGATGCGCGCGACGCCGAGGGGGTGCGTGATGTAGGGCTCCCCCGAATGGCGCATCTGGCCGCGATGCTTGTCCTCCGCATAGCGGTACGCCTGGCGAATGGCCTCGCCATCGGCGTCCGGGTGGTGTTCCTGCACCTCACGGACCAGCGCCTCGAGATCGGCATCACCTGTCGACGAGGACAGCCCGAGGTCTGCGAGCGGAGTTCCCACGCCGCCTACGATAACGCGCCCGCGGGCTCGGGCAGCCATTCGGGGATGCTCCCGAGCACATCCATGGTCAGCGCACGCGTGGCCATCAGCCGCGCCTCGTCCGCCAGCGCCGCCGCGCGCAGGCCCACGGGACCGACCTCGAGGTCGGCGGGCGGAGCACCGGCCACCACGCGGATCCCCTCAGGCCCGTACGCGACCAGGCCTGCCGCGGCCAGTGCCGCGAGGGCGATGGCGACGGCGCGCGGGGCCCGCGTGACGGGACCATCGCCGGCGAGGACGCGGTCCGCCTCGCGGCCCCAGGCGAGGCCCTCCGGGTGCGCGGCAAGCCCGGGCCACAGGGAGCGTGCGGTCTCCCTCACGGCAAGGTCGCCGAGCGCCACCTGGAGCGCCGCGTCCGCCTCCTCAGGCCCCCATGTCAGATGCGCGGTGCGCCCGGAGGCGGCGACGCGTAGCCAGTCGGCCTGCGCATGGGAGAGCGGGGGGTCGATCACCACGAGGTGCACGCCATCGGGAAGCGGCACATCAGCGAGCGCGGCGTAATCAAGGAGCGCCAGCACCGGCCCACCCCTGGCCTCGGCAAGGCGCCCGCGCACGGCATCGACGTCGCAGCGCCCGCCGCCGAGCACTGCGACATCCACCCCGAGCCGTCCCGGAAACAGGACGTCGCCAAGCGCACCACGGCGGCGCGGGACGTCCGCGACGACCGCCACCACACCCCGGTCGGCACCCGCGAGGGCGCAAAGCAGCGACAGCCCCCTCCCCTCTCCACGCCGGTCGCGCACCTCGCGCGGGGCCTCGACGGCCGTGCCGGGCGGAACGGGACCAAAGGGATCATCCGCCATGGCGGCGATGCGCACCGGCGAGATGCGGTGCTCGCACGCCGCATCGCACGCCTCGGCGCACTGGCCTTTCACTGCAGGCCCCGCCGGCAGCAGCGCCAGGTCCTCCAACGACACCCGCGGCCCCATGGTGTCCTGCCAGCGCTCGACCTCGAGCCGCGCGACCGCGTCGTACCGGGCGGCATCCCCCGCCTCGGTGATGGCGTCTGCGCGACGGCCCATCGAGAACCCGATTGCCGGCACCCCGACGCCCCCGGCCGAGAGGCGGGCCTTGAGGTGCCTGCCCTCGCCCACGCGCGAGACCCCGGATACGGCGCACCCGGGTACGACGATGCGCGGCTCCGGATTGCCGCGACCAAATGGGGCCAGGGCCTCGAGTTCCTCGGCCACGGCCAACGTGAGGTCCGCCCCGGCCACCACCGCGTCCACCTCCCGGGTGCGGGCACGCGCGATGTCAGCGGTGCGTCCCATGGCGGACGCCGTCAGCGCGGCCCGAAATGCCGGGATGTCGTCGGTGGACAGGGACACCCCCACCGCGCCTGCGTGGCCGCCCCAGCGGCCCAGCACCTCGCTGGCCTCGGCGACGATGGCGTGGAGGTCGAGGCCGGGCAGGCTGCGCCCGGAGCCCTTCGCGTTGTCGCCGTCGGTGGACAGCACGATCGCCGGTCGCCCGAATCGCTCGACGAGCCGGGAGGCCACGATGCCGACCACGCCCTCGTGCCACCCCTCCCCCGCCACCAGCGTGACCGGGTCGGCCTCACCCGCAGCCTCGACGACGGCGATGGCCTCGGCCGTGACCTGGCGCTCGACGTCGCGGCGTCGAGCATTAAGCGCCCAGAGCTCATCAGCCAGCTCGCGGGCGCGCGCCGGGTCGGTCTCGAGCAGCAGTTCCAGCGCGCGGGAGGCCTCGGCCAGGCGCCCCGCCGCGTTGATGGCCGGCGCGAGGGTGAATGACAACCCGCGCGGCGTGACGCCGCGATGGCCCTGCCCCGCCGCGGCCAGCAGGGCCACCAGGCCGGGGCGCTCGCCGCGGCGGATCGACTGCAGCGCGCGATGCACGAGGCGGCGGTTGCCGTCAATGAGCGGCATGGAATCCGCGACGGTCGCGAGCCCCGCAAGGTCGACGCCCTCCTCGGGATCACCGGCCAGGAGCCCGTCATCGCCCTGCGCCAGCACGCGCACGACATCGAACACGACCCCGGCGGCAGCCGGGAGGGCATCCATGCCCCGCCCGAGGGCGGGGTTCGCGATGATTCCCGGAGGGCGGGCCCCGCCCGCGAGGTGATGATCGAGCACCACGACATCCATGCCGAGCTCCGTCGCCCGGGTGAGTGCCTCCACGTTCGACGTGCCGCAGTCCACGCAGACGAGCAGGCGGGCGCCCTCGTCAGCGAGGCGCTCCACAGTGGACTCGGACACGCCGTAGCCGTCGGTGAAGCGGCTCGGCAGGAAGGTGGTAACCGTGCCCCCGCGGGACCTCAGCGCCTGGGCAAGTATCGCCGTCGAGCACACGCCATCGCAGTCGTAATCACCGTGGATGGCCACGTGCTCGCCAGCCACGAGCGCCTGCCGCAGCCGTGCGGCGGCATCCGCCACGCCGTCGATGGCGAGCGGGTCGGTGAGCCCGCCATCCGCCGACAGGAAGGCCCGGGCGGCGTCGGGATCACCCAGGCCCCGTCGGACGAGGATCCATGCCATCGGTTCTGAGCACCCGAGCTCGTCCTCGAGCCGCCGGACGTCGGCGTAGGCCACGCGCGACGCCCGCCACGGGGGCGGCGATGGGGCCACGTCACGGGTGTCGCCAGGGGAGCTCAACCCGGCCGATCGTAACGGCCGAGGCGGACGCCGGGCTACCAGTGCCCGCTGCGGATCATCCCGACGACGAGCCATCCGAACAGCACGAGCCCGGCGACAAATCCCGGTACGCCGATCAGGGCGAGGCCGAAGAGGCGGGGGCCCTCGGTGACGAACGTGCCGATGATCCCCGACGCCAGGATGACCGAGGCGGCGACCAGCGCGATCGCGAGGCGATTGGCCGCCACGAGCGCCTTGTTACTCGCTTCGTTGAGTTCGTTCAGATCGATGGCGACGTGGACCTCGCCGTCCTTGAACTCCTCCAGCAACTCGCCCAGCTGCAGCGGGTAGTCGAGCAGCGCGCTCGCATACCGACCGAAGTCGCCCTGCACGCGGCCGGCGATGCGCTCGGGGCTGTACTTCGCGTACAGCAACTTGCGCGCGTATGGCCGCGCGGTCTCGAACACGTTGAAGTCAGGGGAGATCTCAAGGGCAACGCCGGCGAGCGTGGCCAGCGCCTTGTCGAGCAGGATCCAGCGCGACGGTAGGGTGATCTCGAGTTCGTAGATGACGCCGAAGAGCTCATGCAGGATCTCGCGCACGTCGAGCTCATCCATGCTCATGCCCATGTACCGCGCCATCAGGTCCTGCAGGCGGCGGGAGAACTCGTCCTCGAGCTCACGGGGGTACCGGATGCCCAGGGCGCGGAGGTCGCGTGGGAGCCGGTCCGTGTTCTGGCTCATGATGTCGGTGAACAGGCGGATCGCCGACTCGCGGTCCTCCTGCGACAGCATTCCCACCATGCCGAAGTCGATGAGGCCGATCTCGTCGGGACCGAGCACGATGATGTTCGCCGGATGCGGGTCGGCGTGGAACATGCCATCGCCGAAGATCATCTGCATCCAGGTCTCCGCCAGCCGCGCCGCGAGCGTGCGGCGCTCATCGGCGCTCATCACGGAGAGGTCGGCATGGGCCAGCGTGGGACCGTCGATGCGGTCCTGCGTGAGCACCCGTCCGGTTGTCTGGCGCCAGTGCACACGCGGGACGACGACGTGCGGGTTGCCGTCGAAGTGCCGGCGCACCGCCTCATCGTTGCGAGCCTCGTTGCGGTAGTCGAGCTCCTGGCGAACGGTCTTCGCGAACTCGTCCACAAGACCCTCGAGGTCGATGAACGCAAGCCGCTTCACGCGATCCTTCGTGATGCGCGCGAGCTGATACAGGAGCTCGATGTCCGCGTTGAGCGTGGCAGCGGCGGCGGGGCGCTGCACCTTCACGACCACCTCCCGCCCACCCGGGAGCGCAGCCACGTGCACCTGCCCCACCGACGCGCTGCCGATCGGCACGGGATCGAAGGCGGCGAAGGCCTGCTCGAGCGTCAGGCCGAGATCCTCCTCCACGACGGCGCGAATCGTGTCGAAGGGCTCAGGTCGCGCCTCGTCCTGGAGCTTCCTGAGCTCGGCGATCACGTCCGGGGGAACGACGTCCGGCCGCGTCGACAGCAGCTGCCCGAACTTGACGAACGTCGGCCCGAGCTCCTCCAGCATCTCGCGGAGCCGACGCCCACGGGTGGCGCGGTCGGCGGGCGTCTCCTCGTCGGCGTCGCCCGCAGTGCCCCCGTGCCGACGCGAGAAGACGTAGCCGAACCCGTGGCGGGTCGCGACCCGCGCGATCTCGCGCAGCCTGGCCAGCGTCCTCCTGCGCTCGCCGCGGCTCACGACCGACGTCTACCCGTCGGAGGGGGCAGGCGGCGTGGGCGTGGCGCCTGAGGCCTCCTCGAGCAGGCGGATGCGGTGCTCAAGCTCTGCGATGCGCTGGTCCACGTCGGCGATGTCATCGCGCTGGGCGATGCCGATCTCGCGCAGCAGTCCGTGCAGGCCGCCCTCGATCTTCCCGACGAGCCCCTGTGCCTCGCCGCTCGCGCGCACGCGCGCCATGAGGCCTTCCACGGTCAGCCGACCCTCTTCATCGGTCATCTGGCCGCGGCGCACGAGGTCATCCACGATCGCCTGGGCGCGATCGCGGGTGAGGGATGCCGCTCCCACGGCGACGAAGATCGCCTGCTCGACGGCCTCGCGTGGACTGATCATCCCTTCCTCCTCCTCCGCTTCACCTGGCTGTGGCGTCGCTGCCGCGGGGGCGTGCCCGTGGCGTCGCTGCCGCCTTCCACATCATCCCCTGATGACTCGCTCGGCGCCTTCCCCGCGGTTCCGGGGTCGGATCCGGGGTCTGATGCCCCCGCATCCGGACTGTCGTCCGCGGAGCCCTCCAACGGCTCATCGCCCGTGGCCACGGGCGCATCGGCAGAAGGATCGGAGCCGGTCGCCGCCGTGTCGTCCGACCCGTCATCCGGCACCTCGACGGTCCCGGCATCCGCTGTCTCGTCGTCCTCCGGCTCGTCGCGCATGAGGCTCGGGACAGCGTCCGGGTCGGTGAGAGCACTCTCCGCGCGTGCGAGGACATCGACATCCACCACGTCGGCGTCGTATCCCGAGGGCTCCTCACGAGCCGCGCGCTTGCGGGCGCGCGTGGCCCGCTTCTTGCCGTCCGGCTGCTTCTCCTTCCATATCGCCGCGATGGGCGCGGCGATGAGTATGGAGGAGATCCCACCGGTGAGGAGGCCGACGAGGAGCGCAAAGGCGAAGTCGCGCAGGGTCTCGCCCCCGAAGAAGAACAGGGCGAGCACCGGCACGATCGTCGTGAAACTCGTGATGAGGGACCGGGTCAGCACCTCGTGAACCGACCGGTTCACGATGTCCTTGTACCGCGAATTCCTCATGAGGGGAACGTTCTCGCGGATTCGGTCGAAGACGACCACTACGTCATAGAGCGAATACCCGAGGATCGTCAGAAGGGCAGCGATCGTCGCGCTCGTCACCTCGCGCCCGGTGACCGAGTAGATCGCGATGGACAGCCAGACGTCGTGCACCACCGAGAGCAGCGCCGGCAGTGCAAGGCGATACTCGAAGCGGATGCTGAGATAGAGGATCACGAGCAGGAACGAGAGGCCGATGGCCCACGCAGCCCGTTCGATCACCTGCCGCCCGAATGTCGGGCCCACCGTCTCGACCTGGTACGAGCGCTCATCGATGCCGCCGAGGTCCTGGTCGAGCGCCGTCTTGAGTTCGATCAACGCACGGGGCTGAAGGGTGGGGGTCTGCCCCGGGAAGCCGCGTGCGCCCGTGGCAGGGTCGGTGGTCGCCTGGATCTTCGCCTCGGGGTACCCCAGCCCGGAGACGACCTGCCGCACCTGGCCCTCCGTCGGCGTCTGGCCCTCGAACGCGACGACGATGCGCGTGCCGCTCTTGAAGTCGAGCCCCAGGTTGAGCCCGTTGATGCCGATGAAGACCGCCCCGATGGCCACCGGGATGAACGAGATCGCCAGCCAGAGGCGCCACTTGCCGACGAAGTCGAACTTCCAGCGCGGTTCGCGGACGTCAAGGCCGAGGACCTTCGGATTCGCGAACGCCCGCGTGCCGGAGATGCCCTCGATGATCAGGCGCGTCACGACCACCGCGGTGAACAGCGAGATGAGCACGCCGATCATCAGCGTGAACGCGAAGCCCTTCGGCCCTGCCGTGCTGAAGAGGAAGAGCACCGCGGCCGTGAGGAACGTCACGACGTTCGCGTCGATGATGGCGCTGAGGCCCTTGCTGTAGCCCGTGAGCAGGGCCGATTTTGAACTGCGCCCCGCGCGCGTTTCCTCGCGCATTCGTTCAAAGATCACGACGTTGGCGTCCGAGGCGACGCCGATGGTGAGGATCACGCCGGCGATGCCCGGGAGGGTCAGCGTGATCGGCACGGCAACGATGACCGCCGTGAAGAACAGCGCGTAGAGAAGCAGCGCACCGGCGGCGATGAGGCCGAGCAGTCGGTAGTAGGCGATGAGGAACAGCACGACGATGATCAGGCCGACGATGCCGGCGATGAGCCCCTGCTTGAGCGACTCGGCACCGAGCGTGGCGGACACCTGCTTCTGGCTGATCACGTCGAGGCGGATCGGGATCGCCCCGGAGTTCAGCTGGTCGGCGAGGGTGCGGGCGGAGTCGATCGAGAAGTTCCCCGAGATCTGGGCGCCGTTGTTGCCGCTGATGCCGTTGGGGTACTGCCGGTAGTCCACCGTCGGGTTGCTGATGATCCGGCCGTCGAGCACGATCGCGAAGCTCTGGAGCTGCTGCCGGAGCGCACCGCGCTGGGCGAGGTCGCGCGTGACGTCCTGGAAGGCCTGCGCGCCCGCGTCGGTGAACTGCATCGTGACGATGGGCTCCTGATTCCCGCCCGTCGAGCCGGTGTCGAAGCTCTGGGCAGACGACGTGATGTCACGACCGGTCAGCGCCGGCTTGTCCTGCATGAGCACGTAGACGGTCCGGGAGGGTCCGTCGGGCTTCGTGGGGTCCAGCTCCTGGAGGTCTGAGTAGACGACCAGCCCCTTGGGGACCGTCACCAGTTCCATGCCCGCCGGGACCCTGCCGCCCGAGTCGCGCAGGAGATCGGCTTTCTCGTAGTCCGGCCCGGCGACCAGGTCGTGCGCCGCGTTGGTCTTGAACAGGTAGTACGTGGGCTGGCCCTCGACGGGCGGACGCGGTGTGGTGGTCTGTGCCTTCTGCGTCATCTTCCAGAGACTCGGCCCCTGGTCGACGAAGTTCGCCTGGTAGTCGGTGAACACCAGCTGCGCGGGCTTGATGAGGTCGGTGACGACCTCCTCGGGGTTCTTGGCCCCCGGGAGCGAGACGACGATCTGGTCATCGCCCTGCGTCTGGATCTCCGGCTCCGCGACGCCGAATGCGTCGACGCGGCTGCGGATGACCTCGACGGAGCGGTCGATGGCCTCCTGCGTTACCTGCGAGTCACGCGTGGCCTTGCCCTGCAGCACCACCTCGACCCCACCCTGCAGGTCGAGGCCGAGCACGGCCGGCCGCAGCGCGATGGCCACCGCCGACACGGCCACAAGACCGATGACGACGAGCAGGAAGAGGAAGGACCTCTTGCCCGTATTCATCCGACGGCCCCGCTCATGCGCGTGGCGATTGCGGCGCGCCTATTCCGCGGCCGCCGCGGCGTCGGCCTCGGGACTCGTCTTGCGCGCAACAGCCTGCTGCGAGATGCGGATATCGACGTCCTCGGCCACCTGCAGGATGATCGTGCCGCCATCCTCGACCTCGGACACGATCCCGTAGATGCCGGACGTCGTGAGCACCTCATCGCCCGGTGAGAGCGTGCGCGCAAGTTCCTCCATCTCGCGGCGACGCTTCTGCTGCGGACGGATGCCCACGAAGTAGATAAGCGCCACGAAGATGATGATGTAGACGGGCAGAAGGACCGCAGATGACATGCGGGATCCGGCCTCCGGACTGGGGTGCGGGACGCGCGCAGGCTAGCAGTGCCACCCGCGTGCCGGGGCGAACCGGGCACCGCGGCGGGCGTGGTACGGTCACCGCCCGTGAGGCCCCTGTCGATCGCGATGGTCACCGAGTATGCCTACCCGATCCTGGGGGGCGTGAGCGAGCACGTGCACTTCCTCTCCCGCGAGCTGGCGCAACGCGGGCACGACGTCACCGTGGTCACCGGCAACATCGGCGACGCCGGCGAGGTGGCCGAGCTCGACCGCGAGGCCCACCGCCTGCATGGCTACCGGACGACCCGGATCGGCAGGTCGATTCCTGTCGTGGCAAACGGCTCGATCGCACGGCTCACCGTGGGACTTGGGATCAAGCACCAGATCGCGCGCGCGGTGCGCGGCATGGACGTGGTGCATGCGCAGGGGCTGGCCTCCCCCACCCTGCCCATGGGCGTGCTGCGCGTGTCCACCGCGCCGTGCACGGTCGGGACGTTCCACACCTACTTCGACGAGGGGCACTGGCTCTACGACCGCATCGGCACGTACGTGCGCAACTCCCTGGCGCGCCTCGACCGTCGCATCGCGGTCTCGGAGGCGTGCATCGAGGCCCTTGGCGGCTACTTCCCCGGCGACTGGGACGTCGTGCCGAACGGCATCGATTGCTCGCTGTACCGACCGCTCGCGGCAGACGAGGCGCGGCCACCGGGCCCGCCGCGAATCCTGTTCGTGGGGCGCTTCGACCCGCGCAACGCGCTGGGGGACCTGCTCGAGGCCGCGGCACTCCTCATGGCCGAGGGCCGCGATTTCACGGTGCAGGTGATCGGGGACGGCCCGGCACGGCCTGTGTACGAGCGCAAGGCCAAGAGCCTCGGACTATGGGACCGCGTGGAGTGGCTCGGTCTCCTCAACGAAGAGCGTCCGCGCTTCTACCGGGAGGCCGACGTCATGGCGGCCCCGTGCGTGCTCGCGTCATTCGGGGTGGTGCTCCTCGAGGCCCTCGCGTCGGGCACGCCGGTGGTCGCTGCCGACAACGTGGGCTTCCGCCAGGTGATCCGCGGAGACGTTCCCGGGCGTTTCGTTCCCCCGCACGATCCGGCCGCGCTGGCGCGCGGCATCGCCGAGGTGCTGGACGACCCGGCGCGCGCAGAGGACATCGGACGTCGCGGCAGAATCGCAGTCGAGGAGGAATTCGACTGGCCCCGGGTCACCGACCGCATCGAGGCCATCTACAACGAGGTCCTCACCGCAAAGCGGCCCCGGGCCGCGCGCCAATCCGCCGCCACAGGAGGCACTGAATGATCCGCAATCGCATGATTTCCCTCGCTGCCGTCGGCCTTGCCGGGGGCGCGCTCGTCCTCGCAGGCTGCGGCACGTCATCGGACACGGCCTCGACCGCCGCCTCGGACACCGCGACCGCCACCACGGCGACGGCATCTACCACGGACACGACGTCCACCACCGCCTCGGCGCCGATCGAGTGCGTGGGGAGCGAGGAGACCTGCACCGCCAAGGTCCCGCTCGGCGGGGGCGCCTCGGCGCGAACCGTTCAGATCGCGCTCACCGGTACCAACATGGGTGAGCCGAAGACAACGGTGGCCTCGGAGTACGAGGGCGCGTACAACATCACGAACACCGCGTTCACCACCGGTGGCTCGGTGTACGAGTTCACGCTGGACGCCGTCGAGAGCATCCCCGACGGCGTTGACCTCGAGATGACCTTCACGCAGAAGATGTAGCCCGGCGGCGCGCGCCGGAAGCCGCCTAGGGGAGCGATCCCCAGGCGGCTCCCGGCTCGGGCTCGTCGAACAAGGGCTCCTGCCCCCCGCCCTGCGCGCGCACCTCGCGCGGCACCTCAAGGCCCAGGTGCACGTACGCCCGTGCGGTTGCCACGCGCCCGCGCGGAGTGCGCGCGAGAAGGCCCTGCTGGAGGAGGAACGGCTCATAGACGTCCTCGATGGTGTCGGGGCTCTCACCGACGGCATCAGCAAGCGTGCCGAGGCCCGTGGGGCGCCCGGCGAACGTGACCGCCAGATGGGTGAGGATCTTCCGGTCCAGGTCATCCAGGCCGGCCTCGTCGACCTCGAGGATCTCGAGTGCCTGCTCGGCAACGCGCTGGTCCACCGTGCCCAGGCCCTTCACCTGCGCCACGTCGCGCACCCGGCGCAGCAGTCGGTTGGCGATGCGCGGTGTTCCCCGTGAGCGGACGGCGATCGCCACGGCGCCGTCCGGGGCGATCTCCACGCCCAGGAGGTCAGCGGATCGCATGATGATTCGCCCGAGGTCGTCGGGCCCGTAGTAGTCGAGCCGCTGCACCACGCCGAAGCGATCACGGAGCGGAGTGGTGAGGAGCCCGGAGCGGGTGGTCGCACCCACCAAGGTGAAGCGCGGCAGGTCCAGCCGCAGGGTTCGCGCCTGAGGACCCTGCCCCAGCACGACATCGAGCTGGAAGTCCTCCATCGCCGGATAGAGGACCTCTTCGACCGACCGGTTCATGCGGTGGATCTCATCGACGAACAGCACATCACCGGGGCCGAGCGCCGTGAGAATGGCGGCGAGATCGCCCTTGCGCTCGAGCACCGGGCCGCTGGTGACCGTGATCTCCACGCCCATCTCCGACGCAAGGATGATCGCCAGCGAGGTCTTGCCGAGCCCCGGCGGGCCGGCGAGCAGCACGTGGTCGAGGGCCTCCTGCCGCTGCCGGGCGGCCTCGAGGAAGATCGCGAGTTGCTGGCGGACCGACTCCTGGCCGATGAAGTCGTCGAGCGTGCGCGGGCGAAGGGATGTGTCGAACGGCTCCTCCTCCGATGTCACCGCGGGGTCCGCCAGGCGGTCGTCGTCTGTCATCGGCCGAGCACCGCGAGCCCGTGCCGGATCAGGGCCTCCTCATCCATCTCGGCGTCAGCGCCGGCAAGGGCCGCGTCCACCTGATCCGGCGCGAATCCCAGCGCCACCAGGCCCTCGCGCGCGCCACCCCGCGGCCCGGTTCCGATGCCCTCGGCACCGCTCGCACCGGTGACCCCCACCGTGTCGCGCAGTTCGAGGACCACCCTCTCGGCCGTCTTCTTCCCGACACCGACCGCCCGCGAGATATAGGCGACATCACCACCCCCGATCGCCAAGGCGACCGCCTGCGGCGTGCCGAGGCCGCAGATGGAGAGCGCGCTGCGCGGCCCGACGCCATTGACGCCCAGGAGCGCCTCGAAGATCGAGCGTTCGGACTCCTCGGAGAAGCCGTAGAGGTCGAGGGCATCCTCGCGGACCACCAGGTGCGTGTGGAGCACCACTTCGCTGCCGATGCCGGGCAGATCGGCGCGCGTGGAATCGGAGACCCGGATACCGAATCCCATGCCCCCCATCCCCACCACGACGCCCTCGGCGTCGGCGGCCACCAGATGACCGCGCACGAACCGGATCATGGTTCGCAGGCTATCGCTGCTCCCGGACGCCGATCGCCGCCTGAAGCGGGCCGGCAGACGCATGGCAGATGGCCACGGCGATGGCGTCCGCCGCGTGGTCTGTCTGCGTTTCCACCCCGGTCAGGCGCGCCACCATGCCCCGTACCTGCTCCTTCCCCGCGCGACCATTTCCGGTTACTGCCTGCTTGATCGCGGTGGGCGTGTATTCGGCGACCGCCAGCCCGGCCTGCGCGCAGGACACCAGGAGCGCTCCCCGTGCGGCCGCCATGCCCATCGCAGCCTTGCTCACGGGATGAACGAAGAACGCCTCGATCGCAGCCACATCGGGATGCTGCTCCGCAACCACGCCTGCCAGGCCATCATGGAGCGCCAGCAGGCGCTCTTCGGGCGGAGTGGACGCACCAGTCCGCAGGGTCCCGTGCGCCAACACCTCCATGCGACTGCCCGCGCGGCGGACCACGGCGTACCCGGTGTTGGCCAGGCCCGGGTCGATGCCCAGCACGATCATCCGGCTGCGCCCCTCACCGCTCGCCAGCGCACGACATCCCCGGTGGTGGCGACGGCGGGGCACCCGCGCTCGCAAGCGGAGAGCAGTGCCGTGGCCGGGTGTCGTCGCGGGATGTGTCGATGGCAGCCATACGCGGTGGTATTCGACGCCCGCGTCGGTGCCCCTATCGCGTGACGAGGCGAGGCGACCGCGCGCGACGGTCGATGCCGGGGCGCGGGGCCAGCGTTGCCCGGAGCGCGGTGGCTCCCACCGTCCCCCGCCCTCACCAGGAGAGGTCCGCGAGCCGTGGTGTGCCTGAGCACGGATGGCCGTCCGGCATATGAGGCCTCTAGTGTGAAGAGTCACTTTGACGTAAACCGAGGGAGCAGCCGATGGAAACGCACGTGCTCACGTTCACGATCACCACGACCTTCGAGGAGTGGGTCACGACCTACGACGGGTCCACCACCATGATGGCGGATGCAGGCATCACCTCGTTGTTTCGTGGCGCGGGCAAGGATGAGCCCACGACGATCTGCGCGGTCCTCCAGGCCCCGCCCGGAGCCCTCGAGGCGTTCATCGCCAAGAACGCAGAGCTGGTCGCGGCATCGGGTCACGTCCTTGAGAGCACGGTCGATCAGGTCTTCCTGGCCGGGAACTGAGCGGAACCCGGTTTACGCGTGACTCAGGCGCCGTCGGCGCCTGAGTCACGGGACGTCACGTCTCGACGTCAAGCTCTCCCGGGCGTCATGGAGGAGGCGCGGGGGTGTCATGGGGCACGTTTTGTTGGAAGGCTCCTGATCCCTCCGCTGGCCAACACCCCCCAGGGGGAGGGGGTACCCCCGGGGGTGCGCTGGGTTTCCCGTGGGGCAGTTTCGGGGGGATTTCGGGCGGGGCGGTCGTGAGTGAGTAGCCTCCTCGCATGACCGTTCGCGTTCTCGCCCTGATGGTCACCGCCGCTGTCGGCCTCGGCCTGGCCGCACAGGGCGCCCTCGGTGAAGGCTGGACTGCTTCAGAGGATCTCTCTGCCACCGGGCAGAATGCTTCCTGGCCTCAGGTCGCCGTTGACTCCTCCGGCGTGGTGACCGCGGTGTGGTACCGCTCGAACGGCAGCAACAACATCATCCAGGCATCGCGCTTCTCGGGTGGAAGCTGGCAGAGCCCGGTCAATCTCTCTGCCGCTGGACAGAATGCTTCAAACCCTCAGCTGGCCGTTGACTCCTCCGGCGTGGTGACCGCGGTGTGGCGTCGCTGGAACGGCAGCAACTACATCATCCAGGCATCACGCTTCTCGGGCGGCAGCTGGCAGAGCCCGGTGAATCTCTCTGCCCCTGCGCGGGGTGCCTACTGGCCCGAGCTGGCCGTTGACTCCTCCGGTGTGGTCACCGCGGTGTGGACGCGCTACGACGGCAGCAGCCACATCATCCAGGCCTCGCGCTTCTCGGGCGGCAGCTGGTCCAGCCCGGTGGATCTCTCTGCCGCTGGGCAGAATGCGTTCAACCCTCAGTTGACGGTTGACTCCTCCGGTGTGGCAACGGCGGTGTGGTACCACTCCAACGGCAGCAACGGGATTATCCAGGCATCGCGATTCTCGGGTGGAAGCT
>JAPOLI010000011.1 GCA_029977205.1 bacterium | reverse complement strand
CCGCTCCCGCGGCGGACGCGCCGACGCCCCACGAGCCCGCTGCCGCGGCCGACGCGCCTGCGACACCCGACGAGCCCGCTGCCGTGGCCGAGGAGGCCGCGACGCCTGCTGAGCCCGCTGCCGTGGCCGACGCGCCCGCGACACCCGACGAGCCCGCTGCTGTGGCTGAGGAGGCAGCGACGCCCGACGAGCCCGCTGCCGTGGCCGATGAACCCGCCCCTCCCGTGGCAGACGCGGCCGCGGCCGACGAGCCCGCCGCTGAGGCATCGGCATCCGACGAGCCGGGCACACCGGAGGCATCTGATGAGGGGTCGGCATCCCCGGGCCAGGCCTCCGACGAGAGGGTTCCGCCCAAGCGCGCGCCAGAGAAGATCGTCCTGCCCGCACCGCGACGGCAGGCGCCACCGCCGGCCCCGGAGCCTCCGGCTCCGCGCGCGGACTACTCGGGAACACCCGGCTCCGGCATGCCCGGTGACCGCGGCAGGTCCGGCACGCTTCCGCCGCGCGGGACCGGCGGCATCGGACGACCGGGCGGCGCGGGCGGCGGCCGTGGCCGCAAGCGCCGCGTGGTCATCGACGCACAGGCGAGCCGTCGCCAGGGTGGAGGCGGGCGCGACAAGCGCGATCGCCGCGGCGGGGGCAAGGAGCAGTCTGACGCCCCGGCACAGGCTCCGGTCAACCAGGCCGACCTGCCGCCCGCGGACATCCGTTCGGGGGCGACGGTCAAGGACATCGCCGAGGCGCTCGGCATCCCGACAGCGCAGATCATCAAGTTCATGATGACCATGGGCGAGTTGGTCACGATCACGCAGTCGATGTCCGATGATGCGATTGAGTTGATCGCCGCTGACATCGAGCGCAAGATCACCATCATCCATGCCGAGGAGGAGCCCGACCTCGAGGTCGTGGTGGACGACGACCCGGCTGACCTGATCGCGCGTGCCCCCGTGGTGACGGTGATGGGCCACGTCGACCACGGCAAGACCTCGCTGCTCGACGCCATCCGGCTCACAGAGGTGGCCGCCGGTGAGGCGGGCGGGATCACCCAGCACATCGGTGCATATCAGGTGCACCACAACGCGCGCGAGGTCACCTTCCTCGACACGCCGGGCCACGAGGCCTTCACTGCCATGCGCGCCCGCGGGGCGAAGATCACCGACGTCGCCGTCATCGTCGTGGCGGCAGACGACGGGGTCATGCCGCAGACCATCGAGGCCATCGATCACGCCAAGGCCGCGGAGGTGCCGTTCGTCGTTGCGATCAACAAGATCGACAAGGAGAACGCGAACCCCGACAAGGTGAAGCAGGAGCTGTCGACGCACGAGGTCATCCCCACCGACTGGGGCGGGGGCACGGAGTTCGTGAACGTCTCTGCGCAGCGCGGCGACGGGCTCGACGACCTCCTGGAGACGGTGCTGTTGGTCGCCGACGCCGACGCCGACCCGAAGGCGAACCCGGCCGCGGAGGCATCGGGCACCGTTGTCGAGTCACGCCTCGACCCCGGTCGCGGGCCTGTGTGCACGCTCCTCGTGCAGCGCGGGACCATGCGCGTCGGGGACATCCTCGTCGTGGGCGAGACCTTCGGCAGGGTCCGCGCGATGCTCGACTACAACGGCGAGCCCATGGAGGCGGCCACCCCGTCTGTGCCCGTCGAGATCCTGGGGCTTGACGGCGTCCCCGACGCCGGTGAGAAGTTCCGGGTGGTCGAGAACGAGCGCCTCGCGCGCCAGATCGCCGCGACCCGCAGCCAGCGCCTGCGATCGGAGGAGCTCGCGAACCGTCGTCCGGTCTCGCTCGAGGATCTCTTTGCCCGCATCCAGGAGGGGGGGCTCAAGGAGCTCAACCTCATCATCAAGGGCGACGTGCAGGGATCCGTGGGAGCCCTGGAGGACGCCCTCAACAAGGTGGAGCAGACCGAGGTGCGCCTGCGCATCATCCACACGGGCGTGGGCGCCGTGAACGAGAGCGATGTCATGCTGGCCGCCGCCTCCCAGGCGATCATCATCGGCTTCAACGTCCGGCCGCGCCCGGAGGCCCGGGTGCTGGCCGAGCGCGAGGGAGTGGACGTGCGCACCTATCGCGTGATCTACCGCGCCATCGAGGACGTGCGGGATGCGCTCGTCGGCATGCTCGAGCCGGACATCGTGGAGGAGCCGCTGGGCTCGCTCGAGGTGCGGGCGACGTTCAAGGCCAGCCGACTGGGGACCATTGCGGGCTGCTACGTGGCGGAGGGCACCGTGAGGCGCGGCGCGGACTGCCGACTCGTCCGCGACGGCACGGTGGTGCACACCGGCAGGATCGGATCCCTCCGGAGGATTGACGAAGACGTCCGCGAGGTGCAGCAGGGCTTCGAGTGCGGAGTGCTGCTGGAGGACTACAACGACGTCAAGGAGGGCGACGAGATCGAGGTCTTCGCGCTCAAGGAGGTCGCCCGCACGGCGCAGGCCGCCGCCCCGTCACCCGCTGCCGCGCCTGCGACGGCGGAGCCCACCGAGTAGGCGAGCCGGGCCCGGCGTGCGATGGAAGCGGGCTTTGTGGGCATCCTGACCGCGGACCTCCATCTGCCCGATGCCCAGTCGCTCAAGCAGAAGCGTCGTGAGGTGCTGCGCGTGCGGCAGGGGCTCGCGCGCGCTCTCGGTGCGAGCGTGGCCGAGGTGGACTACCACGATCTCTGGCAGAGGTGCCGTATCTCGCTTGCGGTGGTCACCCGCGATGCCGGTGACGCGGCCGCGCAGCTGGAACGCGCATCACGGCGCCTCGCGACGGACCCCGAGTGGCAGATGGTGTCGGAGGAGCGCGAGATCCTGAACATCGACGACGGGCGCGGATGAGCGCCCCCCGTCAACGGCAGCGGCGTGCGAGTGAGGCCATTCGGGAGGTGGTGGGCGCCGCGCTGCTCACCGAGCTGTCCGATCCGCGCCTGGAGATGGTGACGGTCACCGCAGTCGAGACCACGCCGGACCTCGGTCGCGCGAAGGTCTACTGGACGGTCCTCGACCATGCACGGGCGGACTCCGCCGCCGCGGGGCTCGAGGCGGCGCGCGGTGTGCTGCAGGGCAAGGTCGGGCGCGCGCTGCGCTCACGGAACACGCCCCACCTGGTGTTCGTCCGCGACGAGCTCCAGGACCAGGCACGACGGCTCACCGCGCTGATCGACGAGGTCGCCCCCGCTGACGCCTCGGATGCCGCGGACGACGGGCCGGGTCCGCCCGCGTGAGCCATCACGCGCATCACAACCGCCCCGAGGGCGAGCGCGTGGGCCCGGTCGGCATCGCCACGGCACTGGCCGGCCCCGCCCGCAAGTTCACCGTGACCACCCATCGCAAGCCCGACGGCGACGCGGCGGGCTCGATGATCGGTCTCGCCCGCGTGCTGCGGGGGCGTGGCCATGACGTCATCATGTGGCACGTGGAGGGGCCGGGGCTTCCCGATGACCTCGCGTGGCTTCTTGCGCCAGGCGAGGAGGTGCGCACGGGGCCCGTGGAGGACGGCGACGATCGCACGCTGGTGAGCGTGGACGCCGCGACATCCCACCGGGTGAGCGACGACGATCCGAGCCTCCTGGGTGACCCGATCATCAACATCGACCACCACCACGACGACCCGGCCTGGGGGGACATCAACCTCATCGATGGCGACGCCTCCAGTACCGCGGAGCTCATCCTGCAGGTCATGGATGCCATGGACGTCGCGCTGACGGCCGACGTGGCGCTCCCGCTGTACGTCGGCCTCGTCACCGATACCGGACGCTTCTCATACGCGAGCACCGGCCCGGGTGCGCACCACGCTGCCGCACGGATGGTGGAGGCCGGGGTGCGACCGGGCGAGGTCTATCGCCGCCTCTATGAGGGAACCCCGCTTGGCGACCTGCGGCTGGCCGGGCGGGCGATCGCCGCCGCCCGGGCGGAACGCGGCGGACGGCTGGTCGTGGCCGTGATCACCGAGGATGACATCGCTGCGGCCGGGGGCGAGGATTCGGACGGCGTGGTTGAGGCCCTCCGCGCGGCGCGGGGTGCCGAGGTGTCCGCGCTCATACGCGCAGCGGGCGATGGGGACTGGCGCGTGTCCATGCGCGCGTCGGGCGATGCCGTCGACGTATCCGCGATCGCCGCGCTCGAAGGCGGCGGAGGCCATCGCGCCGCGGCCGGCTTCACATGCCACCGTGATCCAGAGGCGATCATCGCGCTGATCCGCGATGCGATGATCGCCCAGGGGGCCTGAGTGGGGAAGGGCGTCGACGTTCCGGCGCGCGCGATCCTCGTGGACAAGCCCGCTGGGCCGACGTCCCATGATGTGGTCGCGGCAGTCCGTCGCGCGCTCGGGGGGGCGCGCACCGGGCATACCGGAACGCTCGATCCATTCGCCACGGGCCTCCTGGTGGTCCTCGTGGGGCGTGCCACGCGCATCGCTCCCTTCGTGAGCGGCCTCCACAAGACATACCTCGCGGGCATCCGCCTCGGCGCACGATCCGCCTCCGGCGATCCTGAGGGGCCCATCAGCCCGGGCGGCGCTCCACCGGAGGAGGCGGCGTTGCGTGCGGCGCTCGACGGCCTGGTGGGGGAGAGCGAGCAGCGCGTCCCTGCCCTGTCGGCGGTCAAGGTTGAGGGCGAGAGGCTGTACGCGCGCACCCGCCGTGGAGAGCAGGTCGAAAGGCCCACGCGAACGGTCGTCGTGGAGCGCGCGGATCTGGTGTCCTATGACGTTGTGACCGGCCATGCCATCGTTGACATCCGTTGCGGCTCAGGCACCTACGTGCGCCAGCTGGCCGCCGACCTCGGCGATCACCTCGGCTGTGGCGGCTACTGCCACGACCTCCGCCGCACCGAGGTGGGGACGATGTCGGTGGAGGCCGCGATCCCGCCGGACGAGGTGTCACCGGGGTGCGGGATCGACCCGGCAGAGGCGCTCGGGCACATCGCGCGAGTGGACCTCGACCAGCACGAGGCCCGGGAGGTGCGCCACGGCCGGCCCATTCCGGGCGCGCCTGACGGCGCGGTCGGCCCGGTGGCGCTGGTCAGCGCCGGAGCCCTGCTCGCCGTCGCCGAGGCCTCCGACGGGGTGCTCCAGCCCAGGGTGGTCCTGGCCGGGTGAAGCGCTATCAGAGCATCGGTGACCTGCCGGTCGGCGAGGAGCGCCGTGTCGTTGCCATCGGCACGTTCGACGGCGTTCACGTGGGGCACCAGGCGATCATCAGCCGTGCCATCGAGCGCGCCCGTGAGCGTGGCCTGCAGTCAATGGTCCTCACCTTCGAGCCCAACCCGCTCGCGATACTGCGCCCCGAGCTCGCCCCCGCCGTCCTCACGGAGCCGGCGTTCAAGGCGCAGTTGATCGAGGCGCTGGGGGCCGACGCCCTGCTCGTCGTCCCGTTCACGCAGGCGTTCTCACGGATCCGGGCCGATCGCTTCGCCGAGATGCTTGGGTCGGCCCCGCTCAACGCCGAGAGCGTTGTCGTGGGAGCGAACTTTCGCTTCGGCCAGGGAGGGACGGGCACCGTCGCGTACCTCCAGAGGCTCGGTCGCGCGCGCGGGCTGATCGTGGAGAGCCCGGGGACCGTGGTGAGCGACGATGGCAAGCCCGTCTCATCCACGCGCCTGCGTCGCCTCATCGCGCAGGGGCAGGTATCAGAGGTGGTTCCCCTCCTGGGTCGCCCGCACTCGGTGGAGGGCATGGTGGTGCCGGGCGAGCAGCGGGGGCGTGAAATGGGCCTTCCCACAGCGAACGTCTCCATTCCGCCCGACGTGGCGCTTCCGGCGCGTGGCGTCTACGCCGGACGGGTCGTCCTGGCCGAGGGCCGGTATCCAGCGGCGATCAACCTGGGGTACGCGCCGACCTTCGCGGAGGCCGACGATTCACCGCTGCGGCTCGAGGCCTTCATCCTCGACTACGCCGGGGATGACCTCTACGGCCAGCGGATCCGGGTGGAGTTTCTCGAGCGCCTGCGCGAGGAGCGCGCGTTCCCCACGCCCGCGGACCTCGTGACGCAGGTCCAGGAGGACATCGCCCGCACGCGCGAGGTGAGCGGGACAGCCTGATACCCTGCGCGCACCCAATGACCCGGGTGCGGCTCCGGCTGCCCCGCGGCCGGACATGGAGTTGACATAGATGATGGACAAGGACACCAAGGCGGGCGTCATGGCGCCGCACCGCCGCCACGAGACGGACACGGGCTCGCCCCAGGTCCAGATCGCGATCCTCACCGAGAGGATCAACCAGCTCACGGAGCACCTCAAGGCCCACCACAAGGACCACCACTCACGTCGTGGCCTCCTGACCATGGTCGGCCGTCGGCGGCGCCTCCTGAGCTATCTGGAGAAGAAGGATCTGAACGCATACCGCGAGCTCACCGACTCGCTCGGCCTGCGCAGGTAGGCCAACCGGGGCGCCGAGGGCGCCCGTGACGGCGGACCGCCAACGAGGGCGGTGCCGCGTGATGAGCCGTGCACAGGGCACGGCGTGAAGGGATGGGGAAGGTAATGGCAGAGAAGGGCCCTGACGCGATCAGCGTCGTCGCCGACATCGGCGGCCAGGAGATCACTTTCGAGACGGGCCGGCTGGCCAAGCAGGCCAACGGATCCGTGCTCGTGCGCTCGGGTGACAGCCTCGTGCTGGTCACCGCCGTGGGCGCACGCGAGCCACGGGAGGGGACGGACTTCTTCCCGCTCACCGTGGACGTCGAGGAGCGCATGTACGCCAAGGGAGCGATCCCCGGTGGCTTCATCAAGCGCGAGAGCCGCCCGAGCGAGCGCGCGATCCTCACGGCGCGCATGACCGACCGCCCGCTGCGCCCGCTGTGGCCGAAGGGCTATCGCAACGAGGTGCAGGTGGTCACCACCGTGCTCTCGATCGACAAGGTCAACGCGTTCGACATCCTCTCGATCAACGGCGCGTCTGCCGCGCTCATGCTCTCGGAGCTGCCGTTCGAGGGTCCGGTGGGCGCGGTGCGGATCGGCATGCTCGATGACGACTTCGTCATCAACCCGACCCTCCAGGAGATGGAGGAAAGCACCCTCGACCTGGTGGTCGCGGGCACCCGCGATGCGATCTCGATGGTCGAAGCCGGTGCCAACGAGGTGTCGGAGGACGACATGCTCGAGGCGCTGCAGATCGCCCATGACGAGATCCGCAAGCTGTGCGACGTGCAGGACGCGCTTCGCGAGAAGGCCGGCAAGCCGAAGTGGGACGTCGTGCCCCAGACCGTGGACCCCGCCATGCTGGCGGAGGTCGAGAAGGTGGCGCTGGCATCCATCGAGGAGGCCACGCTGGAGCAGGGCAAGCTCGAGCGTCGCGACAAGATCGCCGCCGCGAAGGCCGCCGCCCAGCTCGAGGTGATCGGCGACGAGCCGTCACCGGACCAGCGGGCCCAGTTCTCCATGGCCTTCGACCAGCTCATCAAGCGGACGATCCGTCGCCGTATCGCGGTCGAGAAGCACCGCCCCGACGGGCGCAAGGCTGACGAGATCCGGCCGATCTGGTGCGACACCGGCATCGCGCCGCGCACGCATGGCTCGGGCCTGTTCACCCGTGGCGAGACGCAGGTGCTCACGCTCCTCGCCCTCGGCACGATGAAGGAGGCGCAGCGCATCGACGATCTCTCGATCGACACGACGAAGCGCTACATCCACCACTACAACTTCCCGCCGTTCAGCGTCGGTGAGACCGGCTTCATGCGGGGCCCGAAGCGCCGTGACATCGGCCATGGCGCGCTCGCGGAGCGGGCGCTCACCCCGGTGATTCCGTCGGATGAGGACTTCCCGTACACGCTCCGCCTCGTCTCCGAGACGCTCGAGAGCAACGGGTCGTCGTCGATGGCATCCGTCTGCGGATCCACCCTGGCCCTGCTCGACGCCGGCGTGAACATCACGCGTCCGGTGGCGGGTATCGCCATGGGGCTCATCAAGGAGGGCGACGACCTCATCGTGCTCACCGACATCCAGGGCGACGAGGACCACCTCGGCGACATGGACTTCAAGGTGGCCGGCACGTCCGAGGGCATCACGGCCCTGCAGATGGACAACAAGGTCGCCGGCGTGAGCCAGGAGACCCTCGCGCAGGCGCTCCAGCAGGCCAAGGAGGCCCGCCTGGCGATCCTCGGGATCATGGCGGAGACCATTCCCGGCCCGCGCGAGGAGCTCAGTGCCTGGGCCCCGCGCATCACGGCGATCAAGATCGACCCCGAGAAGATCGGAATGGTCATCGGCAAGGGCGGCGAGACCATCCGCGGTCTCGAGGCCGACTTCGAGGTGGAGATCTCCATCGAGGATGACGGCACCGTGAGCGTCTACGGCGTGCAGGGCGAGAAGGCGGACCAGTGCGTCGAGCGCATCCGTGCGATGACCAAGGATGTCGAGGTCGGTGACGTCTACGAGGGCGCGACGGTGGTGAAGACCACCACGTTCGGCGCGTTCGTGGAGCTCACGAAGGGCGTCGACGGCCTGCTGCACATCTCCAACCTCGGCTCGGGCCGCGTGGAGAAGGTGGAGGACGTCATCAACCGCGGTGACACGGTCGACGTCCGCGTGGAGGAAGTGGACCGCGCCCGGGGCCGCATCGGCCTCCGCCTGCTGTCGGATGACTCGGCCGCGGCCGAGGACAACGGCGGCGACGGGGACGAGAGCACGCACCGGCGTCCCAGGCGCCGACGGAAGATGTCCACGAGCGACGTCTCCGAGTGACGCAGGCCTGGGCGCTCGACACCACCGGGGAGGGGCTCCGGGTCATCTCGGAGCCCCTCCCCGGTGTGCGCTCGGTTGCGCTCGGGGTATGGATCGGCGTGGGCTCGCGGTTCGAGCCGGCCGACGAGGGGGGCATCTCCCACTTCATCGAGCACCTGCTGTTCAAGGGCACCGACCGGATGTCGGCCGCGGATATCGCCGAGGCCTTCGATGCCATCGGCGGGGAGGTGAATGCCGCGACGGGTCGTGACCACACCGTGGTCTACACCCGGGTCCTCGACGACCACCTCGAGCGCGCATTCGAGGTGGTGGGGGACATGGTGCAGCACCCCGCCTTCCACGATCTCGAGCAGGAGCGGCAGGTGATCCTCGAGGAAATCCTCATGTATGAGGACGACCCGGGGGATCAGGTCCACGACCTGATCAGCGAGGCGGTGTTCCCCGCGCAGCCCCTCGGTCGCCCGGTGATCGGGACATCCGAGGTGATCTCGTCTGTCCCGGAGGATCGGATCCGCCGTTTCCATGCGGGCCACTACACCGCGGGGAACATCGTGGTGGCGGCGAGTGGCGCGATCGACCAGGCGCGGCTGCTCGCGCTGTCCGAGCGTTACCTCGGGGATCTCGTGGCGGGAGGGGGCCGCTCGGGGGAGCCCGCTGCCCCGGGCGCTCCGCAGCTGGTGTCCCATGCCAAGCCGACCGAGCAGTACCACCTGGCCCTCGGGGGTCCGGGGCTCGACCGTTCCGACGATCGGCGGCACGCCATGGGCGTGCTCGATGTGATCCTTGGCGGATCCATGAGTTCACGCCTGTTCCAGGAGATCCGCGAGAAGCGGGGTCTGGCGTACTCGGTGGGCACGTACTCGGTGGGCTATGCGGACACCGGTCAGCTCGGGGTGTACCTCGGCACGCGTGAGGAGAACCTCGCCGAGGCCGCGACGATCATCTGCCGCGAACTTCGCCGAATGGCGGGCGAGCCCGTGCCGCAGGCGGAGCTCGTCCGCGCTCGCGAGCACCTGAAGGGCCGTCTCGTGCTCGGGCTCGAGAGCCCCAGCACCCGCATGCACCGGCTCGGGCGATCGGTGCTGAGCGGCACGGAGCTCCTCAGCGTCGACGAGCTCGTGGAGCGCATCGACGCCGTCACCGCCGAGGACGTGGCTGCGCTCGCGGCCGAGTTCTGGGATCCTTCGGCCCTGTCGGTGGCCGCCATCGGGCCCAACACCGACGCCGTGCGTGAGGCCGCGTCGTTCCTCGCGCCCAACCTGGTGGAGGCAGCATGACTCGCGTAATGGTGACCGGCGCCGACGGCCGCATGGGTCGGCAGGTGGTGACGGCCGTGACCGAGGCTGATGACATGGAGCTCGTGGCGCAGGCCGACCCCGCGCTCACGCCGGATGGCGCCACGCTGTTCACGTCCGTCGATGAGGCGATCGCGGCCACGGCGCCTGATGTCGCAGTGGACTTCACCGTCCCGTCCGCCGCCTTCGGCACCGTGGGCGCGTGCCTCGCCGCGGGCGTGCACTGCGTCGTCGGCACGACCGGGATGACCGACGCGCAGATGGATGAGCTCACGGCGCTCGCCGAGTCGGGCCAGGCCAACCTGATCGTGGCCGCCAACTTCGCCGTGGGCGCCGTCCTCATGATGCGCTTCGCCGAGGAGGCCTCGCGCTTCATGGAGTCCGCGGAGATCGTGGAGCTGCACCACAGCGCGAAGGTGGACGCCCCGAGCGGCACCGCGGCGCAGACGGCCGAGGCGATGCACGGGGACGTGCCGATCCATTCGGTGCGCCTGCCCGGCCTCGTGGCCCACCAGGAGGTCATCCTCGGGGGCCTGGCCGAGACGCTCTCCATCCGTCACGACAGCCTCTCGCGCGAGTGCTTCATGCCGGGCGTGCTCATGGCGGTGCGGGCCGTGCCCGGTCGTCCGGGCGTCACGCGCGGGATCGCACCGCTCATGTTCGGGTAGGCTCGGCCGAGATCCACGGACCCGGAGGACGGCATGGCTGACGGCTACACCCATGTGGGGCGCGATGATGTCGAGCGGCGCGAGCGCAAGGGCGGTGGCCCGGCCTCGCAGGACTTCGCCGGCGCCACCGACTGCGAGCACATGACGTGCCGCATCTGGATCTTCCACCCCGGTGACCAGATGGCGTACCACCGGCACCACGAGCAGGAGGAGCTGTACCACCTGATCTCGGGTGGTCCGCAGGAGATGCTCATCGAGGGTGATGTGGTGGAGATCGCGGACGGTGACTGGATCCGCGTCGGCAAGGACACCACCCGTCGCATCCAGAACAACAGCGACCGCGACGGCATGTGGCTGATCGTCGGGGCGCCGCCCGGAAGCGGGATCACCGACGGCATCCGGATCAACCCGGAGACCGGTGAGGAGATTCCCCGCACCTGATGGCCGAGGCGTACGACGCCATCATCTGCGGCGGGTCGTTCGGTGGCCTCGCGGCCGCCCAGCAGATCGGTGGCAGGGTGCTCGTGATCGACCGGCTCGAGATCGGGGAGGGCGAGACCTCCGCGTCGGCGATTCCGCTTGCGTGCCTCGAGAACATGGAGATGACGCAGGTCATCGACCAGGTGCACGAGGACATCATCATCCACACGAAGCGCCGCGCCGAGGTGCTCCGCTTCTTCCCGTTCTGCACCTTTGACTACCGCCGGTTCTGCACCGACCTCTTCGCGAGGACCGGCGCGGAGTTCGTGCGCACGCGCATCTCGTCTGCCCGCGCTGGACGGGTGGAGACCGCCGCAGGCACGTTCGAGGCGCCGCTCGTGATCGACGCCGCCGGCTGGAGGACGGCCGCCCCGAAGAGCGAGCAGTCCGCGGCCCGGGCGCCGCGCAAGAGCTTCGGAATCGAGGCGCGCCAGCCGTACCGCGGTGATGGGCTCCACTTCTACGTGGGCCCGAGCAGGGGCTCACGTCGGTTCTACTGGGCATTCCCCGCCGGTGACCACGTGCGCGCAGGGCTCGCCACGTACACGGGGCACTCGGACCTCTCGGGCGACCTCGAGCGGTTCTGCGACGACCTGGCCATGGGTGACCCCGGCCCCGTGCATGGAGGCTTCTTCACGTCGGCGCTGGTGGACCCCGTGCGCGACGGCATGTTCCTCGTGGGCGACTCCGCCGGCATGTGCCTGCCGGTGTCCGGCGAGGGGATTCGCCCCGCGCTGGTGTTCGGCCAGGTGGCCGGTCGCCTGGCCGAGCGGGTGCGTACCGGCGAGATGCGCCTGGACGAGGCCCTGCGGGGCTATCGAAGCGCCGTGGCCTCGCGCGCACGGGGCTACCGGATCCTCGAGCGCCTGCAGACGGTGCTGAACGTCCTGCCGGACCCCCTGTTCGCGCAGTTCGCGCGCATCATCAGCAGTGATCGCGTGCTTCCGTGGGCGGTCCGCGCCTACTGGAACGTCGCAAGCCCGGACCTGCTGACGCCCGGCGCTGCCAGGGATCCGCTTCCCGCCGCAGCGGTCGTCGCCTGACGCAGCCCCCGACCCCGCCGTCCCCGGCCGGTCACCCGGCATCGTGTTCCGGGTATGCTGCCGCGGTGCTCGGAGCCGTTCTCACCGCGGCCGTCACGCCCTTCGATGCGTCGGGGGAGGTTGACGAGGCCGCCTACCGCGCGCTGGTGCAGCGCCTGCTCGCGACCGGGTCGGATGGCATCGTGGTCGCCGGCACCACCGGCGAGGCATCCACGCTCAGCGACGTCGAGCGCATCGCGCTGTTTGAGGTGACCCGCGAGGAGACGCGCGGGATCGGCACCATGGTCGCCGGCACCGGAAGCAATGACACCGCGCACTCGGTCCACCTGACGCACGCGGCCAAGGAGATCGGCGCCGACGCCGTGCTGGTGGTCACGCCGTACTACAACAAGCCACCGGCTGAGGGCATCCGCCGGCATGTCGCGGCCATCGCCGAGGTCGGCCTCCCGGTCGTTCTCTACAACATCCCGGGGCGCACGGCGCTCAACATGCCGCCCGAGCTGATCATCGAGCTCGCCGCCATTCCTGGCGTCGCCGCGCTGAAGCAGGCGAACGAGGACCTCAACCAGCTGCGGGCCGTCATGGACGGCTGTGACCTCGCCATCTATGCCGGCAACGATGACATGCTCATGCCCGTGCTGGAGATGGGCGGCACCGGCGTCATCTCCGTGGCGTCGCACCTCGTCGGCGCGCGCATGCAGCAGATGGCCGCACTGGCCGCGGCAGGCGACCTGGATGGCGCGCGCGAGATCGACGCGTCCCTCGCGGGCGTCTGGTCGGGGCTCTTCGAAGTGACCAATCCCATACTCATCAAGGCGGCTCTCGACATGCTCGGCATGATTCCCACGGATGTCGTTCGCCTGCCGTTGGTGCAGGCCACCCCGGCGGAGCGCACCCGGCTGGCCGACGTGCTGGCGGCCCACGACATCACCGCCGCATGACGGACGGGGAATCGCTTCGCATCATCCCCCTCGGCGGGGTGGGGGAGATCGGCAAGAACCTGTACGTCGTTGAGTACGACGGGCGCATCGTGGTGATCGACTGCGGCGTCACCTTCCCCGGTCCGGACCAGATGGGCGTTGACCTCGTCCTTCCCGACATGACGTACCTGGCCGAGAACGCCAGCCGGATCGACGCCCTCATCCTCACTCACGGCCACGAGGACCACATCGGGGCGGTGCCGTGGTTCATCCGCGAGGTGGGGCCCGTGCCGATCCTGGGTACGCGGTTCACCCTCGCGCTCGTTCGCGGGAAGCTCGACGAGCATCGCCTGCTGGGAGAGGCGGACCTGGTCGAGATCGCCGCGGGCGACCCGCCCCGGCGCGTGGGGCCGTTCGAGGCCGAGTTCCTGCGTGTTACCCACTCGATCCCCGACTGCGTGGCGGTAGTGCTCACATGCGCCGCTGGCACGGTCGTCCACACGGGGGATTTCAAGTTCGATCACCTGCCCATCGGCGGTCCGTCCCATCGCAGCGACATCCCCGGGCTCGCGCGGCTCGGGGACCGCGGCGTCCTCGTGATGATGGGTGACTCCACCAACGCCGATGTGCCGGTCTCGGGCAAGCGGGCAGAGGAGGCCGTGGGCCCCGCGCTGGCGAGCCTCTTCGCCACTGCACCGGGGCGTGTGATCGTCACCACCTTCTCGTCGCAGATCGACCGCATGCAGCAGGTGATCGACGCGGCCTACCGCGACGGCCGCATGGTCGCCGTGGTGGGGCGTTCGATGGTGCGCAACGTGAACGTGGCGCGCAACCTCGGGTACCTCACCGCGCCGGACGGGGTGATCATCGGGGACAAGGAGATTGACTCCGTGCCCGATGACGAGCTGGTCATCCTCACGACCGGCAGCCAGGGCGAGCCCATGTCAGCCCTGCGCCGCATGGCCAACCATGCGCACCCACGGGTCACGATCAAGAAGGGCGACACGGTCGTCTACAGCTCCCGGCGCATACCGGGGAATGAACTTGCCATCGACGAGACCATCAACCGGCTGGTGGCGCTGGGCGCGCGGGTGGTCACGCCCGAGGAGCGGTCGGATATCCATGCGTCGGGCCACGGCGTGCGGGACGAGCTGGCGTGGATGCTCCAGTTGGTGCGGCCGCGCGTATTCGTCCCCATCCACGGCGAGGCACGCCACCAGATCGCGCATGCGGACCTGGCCCAGCGCCTCGGCATCCCGGAGCGGACGTTCATCCTGGAGAACGGCGACGCGCTCGAGGTATCGGTCGACGGGGCTGAACTCGTGGGCCGCGTGCCGTCGGGGATCACCTATGTGGATTCCTACGGTGTCAGCGACGTCGGGGAGGGAGTTCTCCGCGACCGCAGGCACATGTCGGAGGACGGGCTCGTGCTGATCGTGGTGCAGGTGGACGCGCATGACGGGACGGTGGACGGTGTCCCTGACATCGTGACGCGCGGCTTCGGCGGGGCGGAGGACGAGGTGCTCATCGACGCCATCCGCGAGGTGGTGGCCGAGAGCATCGCCGAGTCGTCGGAGGAGCGCGTGCATGAGGCCGACGTCCTCAAGAAGCAGCTGCATGACGCGGTGGCCGCACTGATCAATCGTCGCCTGCGCCAGCGCCCGGTGATCCTGCCCGTGGTGGTGGAGGTCTAGGCAGGAAGTCCCGCATCCGGGGCCAACATGGGTACGTATGGCTGCGACCGCTTCGAAGGCCCGCACACGCACCTCTGCGCGCAAGGGGTCGACGACCCGGGCATCACGTTCCCGCAAGCCCTCCGGGCGGGGGTCCGGCAGCGGCTATCGCGAGATTGCTGGCCTCGCGCTCATCGCTCTCGGGGTCTTCCTGGGCGCCGTCGTGTTCGCGTCCATCGGCGGGGGCGCCGTGGGCCTATACCTCGAGGAGTTCTTCCGGGTGTTCGTGGGGCGCGGCGTCGGTCTCGCCCCCCTCGTGATGGTGCTGGTCGGCGTTCACCTGATCGTCCGCATCCCGGTGTTCGACGCCCGCCCGTTCCGCATCGGGGCCGGTGTCGCCGGGCTTGCGATCGTGCTCGGCCTGGCCTCGGGACTGTTCGGCCTCGGCATGGACACCGCACAGGGCTGGTTCGACATGACGGAGATGCAGGCGACCGGCGGGGTGATCGGTGCCGGACTGTGGTGGGCCGCGGACAACACCATCGGACCCGTCGGAGCCAACATCCTGACGGTGCTCGGCATCGCCGCCGGCATGGTCCTGATGAGCGGTGCGTCGCTCGGCGAGGCACTTCGCGGGTCGGGACGTGGCGTGGCCACCGCCGGTGCTGCGGTGGGGCGGGGCGTCGCAACAGCCACCAGCACTGCGGTGCGGGGCAGCAAGCGCGCAGGCGAGGAGGCCCGTGCGATCGCGCGGACCGTCGCTGCACCAACGACGCTCCGTGACGATGATGGGCAGCCGGTGGACGGAGCCGACCGGTACCCCGACCTGTTCGCGGATGAGGATGGCGTCTCCCCGGGGCCCGCAGACACGAACATCCCCGAGGATGACGACGCGCCAATGCCATTCGGCACGGACGACGCGCACGACGTGTTCCACGATCCACTTGACGGCGACCCGGTTGATGGCGCGGACGGCGACGGCGACCCGTTCACCCCGGTCGAGGTGCCGGCGGTGGACTCCCCAGGGTCCGATTCTTCGGGCGCGTCGCACGAGGAGGACATCCATGGCGCCCCGGGCGCATCGCCGCGCGGCGGGTGGAAGCGCCCACCGAAGAAGTCGCTCCAGAAATCGGCGGGGGTCTCGAAGATGCCCGCAGGGCAGGTGCGTGACACGTCCCGCCGGCTCGTGGAGGCCCTGGCCGAGTTCGGCGTGGACGCGGAGATGGTCAATGCCGTCTCCGGGCCCAGGGTCACCCGCTACGAGCTGCGGCTCGCGCCGGGAACCAAGGTGTCGAAGGTGTCCAATCTGCGCGACGACCTCGCATACGCGCTGGCCGCGACCGACGAACTGCGCATCCTTGCCCCGATCCCCGGCAAGCAGGCGGTGGGGGTGGAGGTGCCCAACCCGGACGCCAGCATGGTCACGCTCGGTGACGTCTGGCGCGACTTCCCTGACGACACCGGCGCGCTGGCCGCGTGGCTGGGACTCGACATCGGGGGGAAGGCGGTGTACCTCGACATCGCGCGGATGCCGCATCTCCTCATCGCCGGATCGACCGGCACGGGCAAGAGCGTCTGCCTGAACGGCCTGCTGGCGTCCATCCTGCTGCGCGCCACGCCGGATGAGTTGCGCCTCGTGATGATCGACCCGAAGAAGGTCGAGCTGAATCACTACGAGGGCATCCCGCACCTGCTCACGCCGGTCGTGACGAACATGAAGAACGCGACCGCGGTCCTCGCCAACATCGTGCGCGAGATGGACGCCCGCTACGAGATCATGGGCGCCGCCCGGGCACGCAACCTGAAGGACTGGAACGCGATTCGCCGCGATCAGGGGCTCAGTGAGGTGCCGTCGATCCTCGTCGTCATCGACGAGCTCGCAGACCTCATGATGGTCGCCCCCGGCGAGGTGGAGGACGCCATCATCCGGATCGCGCAGAAGGCGCGGGCGGTGGGCATTCACCTGCTGCTTGCCACCCAGCGTCCGTCGGTTGACGTGATCACCGGCATGATCAAGGCGAACGTGCCGTCGCGCATTGCCTTCGCGGTGTCGTCGCAGGTGGACTCCCGCGTGGTGCTCGACTCGGGTGGGGCTGAGAGCCTCCTCGGCAACGGCGACATGCTCTTCCGCCCGGTGGGGTCATCGCGACTGCAGCGACTGCAGGGCGCGTACGTCTCCGAAGAGGAGATCCTCGTCATCACCGACCACTGGCGTCGACAGGGTGCACCTGAGATCCGCGAGGATCTGATGGAGCGGCCCGAGGTTGATGAGCCGGCGGTCGACCCCGGCGGGGACGAGATGGTTCGCCGGGCAGTCGAGACCGTGGTGCAGCAGGGCACGGCGTCGGTGTCCCTGCTCCAGCGCCGGCTCGGGGTGGGGTATGCGCGTGCAGGTCGCCTGGTCGACTCGCTGGAGCGCCTCGGCGTGATTTCGGGCCACGAGGGGTCCAAGCCGCGCACCGTGCTGATCGGGGAGGACGACATCCCACGCGTGCTCGGACTCGCCGCCATGGAACAGGACGTTTCAGCGGCCGAATAGCCGCAACGCGCATCTCGCCGGACCCCCGCAGGACGATGGGCCGTCCGGTGCCGCGGTGATAGCGTCGCGGCCTGTTCGAGATCGGTAACAGCCTCCGCGAGGCCCGCGTTCGCCAGGGCATCGACTACCCCACGGCCGAGGCCGGCACGCGCATCCGCTCGCGCTACCTCAAGGCCATGGAGGACGAGCAGTTCGACCTGCTCCCCGATCCGTCCTACGTGCGTGGCTTCCTGCGGGCGTACTCCACGTATCTCGATATCGACCCCCAGTTGGTGCTGGACGAGTACGAGTCCCGGTTCGGGGATATCGGGCAGTCGGCGGAGGAGGCCCGGCGAGCGCGCCGGCGTGCGGAGGGCGGGCCCCGTCGTCGGGAGGTTCAGCTGCTCTTCCTGGCGATCGGGGGAGTAACGGGGATCGCGCTCCTCGGATGGCTCGGGGTTGGCGGCGGCGAGGCACCTCCATCGCCAGAGCCCGCGCCAGTGACGACGACGTCCACGACGCCTGCCACCACGACCACCCAGGGGGTGGATGTCGCCTTCCTGGCCCGGGGCAGCCGCGGCAGCTACCTCGAGGTGCGAAATCGATCAGATGCCGGTGCCACCGTGTACAGCGGCGTGCTGGTCCCGGGGGCGACACGGTCGTTCTCCTTCAGGGAGTCGGCGTGGGTTCGGATCGGAAACCCCGCATCGATGTCGGTGACCGTGAACGGCGAGCCGCTCGTGATCAGTGGTGGGACGGGCACCTTCCTCATCACGCCCTCCGGCGCGCAGCGCCTGCCGGCGGGCTAGCCGGTGCGCGCCGCCCTTGTGGTGACCGGCACAGAGGTGCTGGAGGGGCGGGTCAGGGATGAAAACGGCGCGATGGTGGCGGCTTCGCTCGCTGGAGCGGGCGTGGAGGTGCATCGGATCACGGTGGTGGGGGACGGGCTCGACGACATCCGTCAGGCCGTTGCCGCGGCCGTTGCTGACGGGATGGACCTCGTGGTGACCACCGGCGGCCTGGGCCCGACGCATGACGATCGGACGATGGAGGCGGTGGCCATGGCCGCCGGCGTACCGCTGCACCTCGACGAGGACGCGCTCGACATGGTGCGGGCCGCAATCGCCACGGTGCCGGCACGGGCGTCGGACGAGGTCCGCGAACGCGGTGCGCAAAAGCAGGCCATGGTGCCCCACGGGGCCGTGGCCCTTCCGCCGCCGGGAACCGCGCCGGGCGCGGTCCTCGTCACCGGCACGGCCGTGATCGTGGTGCTGCCCGGGCCGCCATGGGAGTGCGCGGCGTCGTGGCACTCGGCGAGCCTGGTGCCGGAGGTGGCGGCGATCCTCGATTCCGGCGCAGGCGGCCCCGTTGAGTTACGACTGGCGAACGTGGTGGAGTCGGAGTTCATGCAGGCCATTGACCGTGCGGACCCCGAGGGCCAGGGCCTCGTGGTGGGAGTCTGCGCCCGCCCCGGGGAACTGGAGGTCACCGTGCGCCCCCAGGGGCCCGGTGCAGATGCGTTCGTCGCGTTCCTCGACGGGGAGTTCCCCGGGGCCATTTTCTCCCGGGACGGCGCGACGGTCGAGGACGTGATCGCGGCGCGGCTCATCGCGCTCCGCCAGGCGCTTGCCACCGCCGAGTCGTGCACCGGTGGCCTCATCGGGGCCCGCCTGACGTCCCGTCCGGGTGCCAGCGCGTGGTACGCAGGCGGCGTGGTGTCCTACGCCGACTCGGTGAAGGAGCAGGCGCTGGGTGTGGCGCCATCGATGATCACCCAGCACGGCGCGGTGTCGGCGGAGGTGGCCGAGGCCATGGCTGCCGGAGTGCAGCAGCGCCTCGGATGTGACTGGGCCATCGCGGTGACGGGGGTGGCCGGACCGGATGGGGGCACGCCCACGAAGCCGGTGGGCCTCGTGTTCGTGGCCATCGCCGGCCCTGGCGGCATCGACGTGCGCGAACTTCGACTTCACGGTGACCGCGAGCGGATACGCATGCGTGCCGCGACGATCGCCCTGCACCTCCTGAGGGTGGCGCTTAACGCCTGACCGGGCGTGCGGGGTGTCGTACCCGTGCGTGAGAGATGACGCGCGTGCGTCGCAGCGGGGGATTCGAGGCGTACGTTCACCGAGGGAGGAACGTCCGGCCCGAATGCGAACATGTGTTCCATATGGCCGGTCGGACACCTACAATCCGCCCGGACGCACTGGACGACGAGGGGGAGACGGTGGACAAGAGCGAGGCGCTTGGATCAGCGGTCGCGCAGATCGAGAAGCAGTTCGGCAAGGGCGCGATCATGCGGATGGGGGACATGCCCCTGGCGGACATCGACTACGTGCCCACGGGCGCTCTCCCGCTCGACATCGCGCTCGGCATCGGTGGCCTTCCCCGAGGCCGCATCGTGGAGATCTTCGGCCCGGAGGCGTCGGGCAAGACCACCCTGCTCTACCACGTGATGGCGCAGGCCCAGAAGCGCGGTGGGCTTGCGGCGTTCATCGACGCGGAGCACTCCCTCGACCCGGCATACGCCCGTCGCATCGGCGTGAACACGGATGAGCTCCTGGTGTCGCAGCCCGACCACGGGGAGCAGGCGCTCGAGATCGCCGACCTGCTGGTGCGCTCGGGATCGCTGGACATCGTGGCGATCGACTCGGTCGCCGCCCTGGTGCCCAAGGCCGAGATCGAGGGCGAGATGGGGGACACACACGTGGGCCTCCAGGCCCGCCTGATGTCGCAGGCCCTCCGCAAGCTGGCGGGCACCCTCAACCGGGCCGGCACCATCTGCGTGTTCACCAACCAGCTTCGCGAGAAGATCGGCGTGATGTTCGGATCTCCCGAGACCACGCCGGGAGGGCGCGCCCTCAAGTTCTATTCGTCGGTGCGCCTGGACGTGCGCCGTATCGAGAACCTGAAGGAGGGGGCCGAGGTCATCGGCAGCCGCGCACGCGTGAAGGTGGTGAAGAACAAGGTGGCGCCCCCGTTCCGTCAGGCGGAGTTCGACATCCTGTACGGCGAGGGGGTATCCCGGGAGGGCGCCCTGCTCGACCTCGGGATCGAGTACGACATCGTGACGAAGAGCGGGTCGTACTTCTCGTTCGGCGATGATCGACTGGGCCAGGGTCGCAACGCCTCCCGGGCGTTCCTCATCGAGCACACCGATATCGCTGACGAGATCGAGCAGCGCATCCGCGAGGCGTCGGGAATCATGCCCGGGCCGGCGATCGAGGTGGACCCGGAGACCGGTGAGGTGCTGGAGGCCGTGCCGGCCGAGGTGCCGGACGCCGTGGCAGAGGCGGACGGGGCGGCACAAGCCGCATAGCCCGAGCGCACCCGCGCAGCGGGCCGCGATTACCGCGATGGGTTCACGGCATCGGTGGGGTGCGGGCTAGCATCCCGCCGATGCCGCGGTACCACCTCACCACCTTCGGGTGCCAGATGAACGCCCACGACTCCGAGCGGATGCGTGGGTTGCTCGCGTCGCTGGGCTACGACGAGTCCCCCGATCGGGATGCCGCGGACCTGATCGTGTTCAACACCTGCACGATCCGCGGATCCGCTGATGATCGGTTCATGGGCAACCTCGGAGAGGCGCGTCGCATCAAGCGCGAGCGCCCCGATGTGGTCGTGGCTGTGGGCGGATGCTGGGCGCAGAGCCAGAAGGACGACGTCTTCCAGGATTTCCCCTTCGTGGACATCGCGTTCGGCCCGGGTGAGGTGAACCGCCTGGGCGAGCTGCTCGCGCGCGAGCGGATTCAGGCCGTCGGCGCGTTCACGTTTGACGGCCGCTTCAGCGGCGACCTTCCGTCGCTTCGGGAGCGTGCGCATCAGGCCTGGGTGCAGATCTCGGTGGGGTGCAACTGCGTGTGCTCCTACTGCATCGTGCCGGCCGTGCGCGGTCGCGAGAGCAGCCGGCCGTGGCAGGCCGTTGTGGAGGAGGTGCAGGCGCAGGCCGCAGATGGGGTGGTCGAGGTGACCCTCCTGGGGCAGAACGTGAACTCCTATGGACGGGACCTGCCTGCGGGTGACCGACGGAGCTTCGCGGAGCTGCTGATGGCCGTTGCGGAGGTGCCGGGGATCGAGCGCGTGCGGTACACGAGCCCCCACCCGAAGGACATACGCGAGGACGTCATCTCGGTTCATCGCGATGTTCCGGAGGTGTGTCGTCACATCCACCTTCCGGCCCAGTCCGGGTCATCCCGCGTTCTGAAGGCCATGCGGCGCACGTACGACCGAACGCGCTACCTGGATCTCGTCGGTCGCATCCGCGACGCCATACCCGACATCGCGCTTACCACCGACCTCATCGTGGGGTTCCCGGGTGAGACCGCAGAGGACTTCGCGGACACACTCTCCCTCGTGCGCGAGGCGGGGTACGACGGGGCGTACACGTTCGTGTACTCGCCCCGGCCTGGCACGGAGGCCGGCGAGCGGATGGATGACGACGTCGCCCCGGAGGTGAAGTCGGAGCGGATCGGGGAGCTCATCACGGTGGTACAGGACACGGCCCGGGAGCGGCTGTCGCGGCATGTGGGGACCGTCCAGGATGTACTCGTCGAGGGCCCCTCCCGCACCGATCCGGATCGCCTGAGTGGCCGGACCACGCACAACGTGACGGTGAACTTCACGGGTGACGCGCCCGCGGGGCACATCACCCCCGTGCTGGTCGAGCGCTCGACCTCCACCACCCTCGCGGGTCACAGGCACGGGTGCCGGAGCCCGCGGGGGCCGCCTGACCGAGCCCCCGCAGGTGCTGGCCCTCTTCGGGCCCACCGCAAGCGGGAAGAGCGCGATCGCGCACGCCCTCGCCCGGGAGATGGGGGGCGAGGTGATCGTGGCGGACCCCTTCCAGCGCTACCGGGGACTCGAGATCGCGGCAGACGCTCCCCCGACGACGGCTCGCGAGGAGATTCGGTATCACCTGGTCGGGGATCTCTCCCTCGCTGACGACTCGACCGCAGGCGCATACGCGGCCGAGGCCCATCGGGCGGTGGACGAGGTGATCGCCCGCGACGCGCTGCCGATCCTCGCGGGGGGCACCGGCCTGTACCTGCGGGCTGCCCTCTGCGAACTCGAGATGCGGCCCCCGCCGCCCGCTGCGGTGCGGGAGTGGGCAGAAGGGCTGGCGGCCGACCCCACGGCCGCACTCGCCGAGCTGGAGGCACGTGATCCCGAGGCCGCCCTCGCGGTGGATGCGACGAATCCCCGACGCCTGGCCAGGGCGCTCGAGCGCGCCGCGACAGGTGAGGCGGGAGCGGGCGATGACATCTGGGCGGCCCCCTATCGCCGGCCCACCCTCCTGGTGCTCATCGATCGCCCAGGGGAGGTGCTGAACGCCCTGATCGCCCAGCGGGTACGACGCGAACTCGACGACGGACTGGAGCAGGAGCTCGCCGCCGCGCTGGATACCCGGGACCTGGCGCGCGGCCCCGCCCAGGTGATCGGCATGGCGGAGGTCCGGGCGATCAGGGATGGGGCGCTCGAGGCCGATGCGCTCGAGGACGCCCTGTGCGCGCGCACGCGGCGGCTTGCGCGCATGCAGCGCACCTGGATGCGCCGGATGGACCCGGACCTTCTCCTCGACCTCGGGGACCGTCCCGCCCAGACTGCGGTGCCGGAGATCGCGGCGCTCGTCCGGCGCCGCCGCGAGGGCGTCGTCTAGCCTGCCCCGTCGTGGCCCCGGGAATCGCCTTCGAGAAGTGGCAGGGCCTCGGTAACCACTATGTGGTCACCGAGGCTTCCGCGTGGCCGTTTCCGATCACGCCGGACCGCGCGCGGGTCGTGTGCGACCCGCACTTCGGAATCGGTGCGGACGGCATCCTCGAGGTCGTGATGTCGGGGGACGTCCCGGAGATGCGTGTGTGGAATCCGGACGGCAGCATGGCCGAGAACTGCGGGAACGGCATCAGGATGGTGGCCCGCTACCTGCACGAGCGGGCGCTGCTACCCGCGGACGGGCGCGTGCGCACGGGCGCGGGAGTCGTCGTCGTCGAGGTAGAGGGGTCCGTGGTGTCCGTGGACATGGGCCACGCGGCCTTCCCGGCCGGCGAGCAGGAGGAGGCCCTTGGAACGGGGGCGGGTGAGGTCGCGCTGGCGGAGGTATCCATGGGGAATCCGCATGCGGTGATCCGCCACGACGACCCGGACGCGGTCGTGGGCGTGATCGGGCCCCTCGTGGAGACCGCCGCGCGCTTTCCGCAGCGCACCAACGTCGAGTTCATCCGCCGCGACGGCCCATCGGAGATCACGATGCGCGTATGGGAGCGCGGGGCCGGCGTCACCATGGCGTGTGGCACCGGCGCCTGTGCGGCGGCCGTCGCCGGGGTCCGCCTCGACGGCCTGACGAGCCCGGTCACGGTGCACCTGGCCGGGGGCGACCTCATGATCGGCGTGGACGATGACCTCCGCGTCACCATGACCGGGCCCGCCGACCCCATCTACTCGGGCCGGATGTCGGCCGAACTCATGTCACGACTGGAGACCATGTGAGCACCCGTCCCGTCGGCGCAAGGCGCCTGGGGCTTCTGCCCCCGTACCTGTTCGCGGAGATCGAGCGCAAGATCGCCGCGAAGAAGGCGGAGGGGGTGGACGTGATCTCCCTGGGCATCGGCGACCCCGACACGCCCACGCCGGAACTGGTGGTGCGCCGCATGCAGGCGGCCGTGGCTGATCCCGGCACCCATCAGTATCCGTCCAACCGCGGCCGGGAGGGGTTTCGCGATGCGGTCGCCGGCTTCTACGACCGGCGGTTCGGGGTCACCCTCGATCCCGCGAATGAGGTCATCCCGGTGCTGGGCGCGAAGGAGGCCATCGCCAACATCAACCTGGCCCTTCTCGACCCCGGCGATGTGGCACTGGCCAGCGACCCCGGGTATCCGGTGTACACCATGGGCCCGCTGCTCGTCGGGGCGGAGCCGGTTCCCATGCCGCTCGTGCCGGAACTGGGCTTCCAGCCCGACTTCAGCGCGATCCCGGCCGATGTGCTCGAGCGCGCCCGCATCATGTACCTCAACTACCCGAACAATCCGACCGGCGCGGTGGTGGAGGACGACCTCTTCACGCGCGCCGTGGCGCTTGCCCGCGAGCACGACTTCATCATCGTCCACGACAACGCCTACTCCGAGATCACCTACGACGGCTACGTGGCGCCCTCGTTCCTCGCGACGCCCGGCGCTGCTGATGTGGGCGTGGAGGTCTTCTCGCTCTCGAAGACCTACAACATGACCGGCTGGCGGAGCGGCGCCGTGGTGGGCAACCCCGATGTCCTCGGCGCCTACTGGCAGCTCAAGACCAACCTCGACTCGGGCATGTTCGAGGCGGTGCAGGAGGCCAGCATCGCTGCGCTGGACTCAGATCAGGCGTCGGTGGCGGCCATGTGCGAGATCTACTGCCGCCGCCGCGACATCCTGGTGGACGCCCTGCGCACCATCGGCCTCGAGTTGACGCCTCCGAAGGGCGCCATCTACGTCTGGGCACGGGTCCCCGAGGGCGAGACGTCCGCGTCATTCACGGAGAAGGTTCTGGAGCAGGCGGCCGTCGTCATCTCGCCGGGCTCCGCCTACGGGCCGAGCGGTGAGGGCTTCGTCCGGATGAGCCTCACGGTCCCCGACGACCGCCTCATCGAGGCGGCGGAGCGGATTGCCGGTCTCGTCAACGCCTGACATCCCGTTCCGGCGGCTGTCGCCTGCGGCGGTGCTGCCTGTGCGGGCCCACCCGGGCGACGCCGGACTCGACCTGGCGTCAGCCGAGGCGGTCACCGTGCACCCCGGGATGCGTGTCGCTGTGGCCACGGGATGGGCGGTGGCAGTGCCCGAGGGAACAGCAGGGCTCGTGGTCCCGCGCTCCGGCAACGCCCTCCGACACGGGGTGACGGTGGCCAACGCCCCGGGCCTCATCGACGCCGGGTACCGCGGTGAGCTCAAGGTGATCCTCGTGAACCTGGGTGATGAGGCCTTCGACATCGGCGTCGGGGACCGCATCGCGCAACTGGTGATCACCCCGGTGTCGGCGGGTGGCGCCATGGAGGTGGCGGACCTGCCGGCATCTGATGGCCGGGGTGTGGGGGGCTTCGGCTCGACGGGTCGGTAGGAGAACGGCATCGTGCGCCTCCGGCGCGGCGATGCCCCTACGCGCGGCGGCCGATGAGCCGCTCTGAGCGCTCTCCTCGTGCCCGGCCGGCCGCCACGGCACGCGCGGCGTTCTCGAGGGCGTCGTCAAGCGGCGCGAGGGCCACGTCGCCGCCGGTCCGATGGGCGAGTGCCCAGCCGAGGACCGTGTCCGCGACCCACGGGTTCTTTGGCAGGAGCGGGCCATGGAGATACGTGCCGATGGCGCGATGGTGCACAGCCCCCTCCGTGCCGTCCGCTCCGTTGTTCCCGTGCCCTGCGATCACCCGCCCGAAGGGCGTGGCGCCCGCCCCGAGGCGGGTGCGCCCGGCGTGGTTCTCGAACCCGGCCACCTCGCGGGTCGTCCCATCCAGGCTCGCCATGAGCAGCACGTCGCCGATGAGCCGCGTGTCACCTGCCGCCGTCTCGACGTCGAGCACGCCGATGCCGGGCATCACCGAGCCGTCGACGGCCTGGTATCCGTGCCCCGCCAGCTGGTAGCCCCCGCATACCGCGAGCATCGCTGCGCCGTCCTCGATCGCCGAGCGCAGCGCCGCCCCCTTGGTGCGGGCGAGGTCGTCCGCGACGAGCGCCTGGTCGCGGTCCTGGCCCCCGCCGAGGTAGTAGAGGTCGTGCTCTCCCGGGTCCAGAGAGTCGCCCGGCCCGACGTCCGTGATGGCGATCGCCAGCCCACGCCATTCCAGCCGACGCCGGAGCACCGCGATGTTCCCCCGATCGGCGTAGATGTTCATCTGTGCGGGGTAGAGGTGGCACAGCCGCACCGTGCGCGTGGGATCGCTCACAGGGCCGCCGTCCCCAGGCGCCAGACGTGGCGTTCGCACTCGGGCGCGAGCGGCTCGCCGCGGAAGCCGCCCTCCCCGGAAAGGACGACGAGGCCGGCCTCGGCGGCAAGTCGTGGAATCTCCTCCGGCGCATACAGGTGCAGGCGATGTCCGCGCTCCACCCTGCTGCGCGACCCGTCCCGGCGGATGCGCTCGATCAGCAGGCGGAGGGCCACATTGCCGGACGCGACATCAACCTCGTCGAAGATAGCCGTGTGCATCAGCAGGTCCCCGTTGGCGGGGTCGACGGAATGCCCGGTGTCCAGCACGCAGCCGCGGAGATCGCGCGTGACCTCGAGGTGGGGCATCGCGAGGTCGAAGATCATCTCGCCGCCAGCGCGCAGGCCGCGTGCGGCGTGCCGGAGGCAGGCAACGCGCTCCTCGGCCGTGAGCAGAAGTTGCAGGCTGTTCATCGGGATGGCGACGAGGCCGGCGTCACTCACGGGAAGAGGGTCGGTCATGGACCCAAGGACGGGATGCACCCGCGCCTGCACGCCGGCGTCCACCGCTCGCTCCATGAGTACGTCGAGCATCTCCGGGTCCGTGTCGATCGCCCACACCTCGTGCCCGCGCGCAGCGATCCGCACGGTGACGCGTCCCGCGGCCGCGCCGATGTCGCACACCGGACCGCCGAGCCGGTCGGCGTGCGCCTCCCAGAAGCCCAGGTCCTCGTCGTAGTGCGCATGCTCCGCGATGAACCCCTGTGCGGGGCTGATGGTGGCGGCGGGGCTCTCAGGCGGCATCCCAGAACTCCCCCGCGGCTCCACGCGCCACCAGGTGCGCCCGGATCTCATGCATGGCGGTGTACGTCGGCAGGACCTCGAGCACGCCCCCGGCAGGAAGCGCGGACAACGCGGCATCGAGCGCCGTCGCCGGGTCGGGCTCCACATGGAGACGGTCAGCGGGAAGTCCGCCGTAGCGGAACCGCAGTGCAAGCTCATGCGCGCGTTCCCCCGTGGCGGTGAGGCGTCGGACGCGGGGGAGCAGGGGTTCCCAATCAACGTCCCAGATCCACGAGATGTCGCGTCCATCCGCGATGCGGTCGTTGAGCGCCACGAGCAGGTCGTGCTCCCCGTCGTCGAGCATCATGGTGCGCACGTTTTCGTTCGCCCCCGCCGGGTTCTTCGCGAGCAGCACCATCAGGTCGCGGTCACCCACCGAGACAGCCTCGGCGCGCCCGAAGGCGGCCGGAACGGCGGAGATCGCGGTGGCCGCGACATCGGCGGGTACACCCAGGGCCGTCGCTGCGGCGAGGGCGCCCGTCGCGTTCAGGACGTTGTGGAGCCCGGGGAGCCGCAGATGCAGCCGCACCTCACCGCCGGGCGTGCGGATGAGAGGGCGTGATCCACGTCCCCCGTCAAGACCCGCATCCACCACGGCCACGTCGGGGCGAGGGCGGGCGAGCCCGCAGTCAGGGCACCGCCAGTCACCGATGTGGCCGATCCACGCGTTGCGGTACTCCAGGGCGCTGCCGCAGGCGCGACATGAGGTGGAGTCGGATGCGTGCGAGAGGGCCGCGGAGCCCACCGACGGGTCGTCGATGCCGAACCAGATGACATCGTCGCCTGCCGCCGGAAGCGAGGCGAGGAGCGGGTCATCCCCACAGACGATGAGCCGAGGGGCGGGTTGCTGCGCATGAAGCATCCCGGACCAGCGCGCGGCGATGGCCTCCAGCTCGCCGTGGCGATCGAGCTGATCGCGAAACAGGTTCATCAGCAGCAGTGCGGTGGGGCGGACGGCCTCCGCAACCCCGGGCAGTGCCGCCTCGTCCACCTCGAACACCCCGGACGCCTGCGAGCCGGCGGTGGGCGCGGCCTCCGCGAGTGCGGTGGCCACTCCGCTGAGCAGGTTTGCCCCTGCGGCATTGGTCACCACGTCGCGTCCCGCGCCGCGCAGGGCACCGGACAGCAGGCGCGTGGTGGTGGTCTTCCCATTGGTCGCGGACACGAGGATCGTGCCGCCGCCGAGGTGTGACGCCAGGCTTCGCACCGCGCCGGGGTCGAGTCGCAGGAGCACCTTGCCGGGCATCGCCGTGCCGCCACCTCGCCCGAGCGCACGGGATGCCCGACCCGCAGTGCGCGCCACCGCTGCGGATGCCCGAGCGCGCGCGCTCACGCGGCCGTCATCACCGTGCCGTCGGGCTGCCCGATGATCACGTCGGCGAGCACCACCCGGAACAGGCCGTGGTCGAGAACGCCGGCGAGGCTCCGGGCGCGGTCTGCCACCTCCGGCCAGTCGGCGCCTGCCGGGACGGCGAGATCGATCAGGGCCATGCCGTCGTCGCTGTCGGTGGGCCGACGCGTGGGGCCGAGGTCGGCTAGCTCGCGCATCACGGCCTCTGCGGCAAAGGGCACGACCGCGATCGGGAGCACGCCCCAGTCGTCAAGGGAACGCACCATCTTGGGTCCGTCCACGAGGACGATGAAGCGGCGCGCGCTGCTCGCGAGCACGCGCTCGCGCACCATCGCGCCGCCCGCCCCCTTGATGCAGAGGCCGAGGGGGTCAATCGCATCCGCGCCGTCAAACGCCAGGTCGAGGGGCGCCCCGGGATCACCCAACGGAATGCCTTCCTCAGCCGCGACGAGGCCGCTCGCATCCGATGTGGGGACTCCGACGATCGACAGCCCCTCCGCGCGGACCCGCGCTCCCAGTGCCCGTATCCCCGCGGTCGCGGCTCGGCCCGTGCCGAGCCCGACGCGCATTCCATCGTTGATCAGGCCCGCGCATGCGGCCCCGGCGGCCGCCCAGGCGGCCTCTCGCTCGTTCGCCATGCGCCAAGGGTATGCGACACTCGGGGGGATGGACCTGCACCCAGGGGACATCCTGCAAATCGACACCATGCTCGCGGGCGTGCCCGGGATGACCGGCGCGCACCTGATCCGCGCTGATCAACCCGCCCTGATCGACTGCGGCACCCAGACCAGCGCGGCCACCGTGCGTGATGCGCTCGCCGAAGCGGGGCTCGGTCCCGACGATCTCGCGTGGCTCGTCCTCACGCATGTCCACCTCGACCACTGCGGCGCCGCGGGGGACCTCGCCCGGGCGTTTCCCCGCGCCATGGTGGTGGTTCATCCGCGAGGCGCCCGCCATCTGGCGGACCCGTCGCGCCTCGTTGCCGGCACCCACGCGCTGTTCGGACGGCTCTCGCCCGCCATTGGCGGCCTTGCGGCCATCCCGGAGGAGCGCATCGTCGAGGCGGCGGACGGCCACCGGATCGCGCTGGGTGGTGGCAGGTCGCTGCGGGCGGTCTGGGCCCCCGGTCACGCGCGCCACCACATGGCGCTGCTGGAGGAGGCCGAGGGGATCCTCTTCGCGGGGGACGCCGTGGGCGTGCAGATGGGCGGCGGCCAGATGTATCCCACGATTCCTCCTCCGGAGTACGACCTCGACGCGGGCCTCGCGAGCCTGGACATACTCGAGGGGCTGGCGCCGGAGCGCATGTATGTGAGCCACTTCGGTGCGGTGGAGGACCCCGGTGAGTCCCTCGACCTTGGCCGGCGCGCCCAGTCCGCGATGGGCCAGGCAGCCAGGGAGGCGCACTCCTGGGCCCCGGGTGACCTCGATGCGCTGCAGAGGGCCGTTGACGAGGCATGGCCGCCCGACGCCGCGCTGGGTACGCCCGAGGCGCTGACGCGCTGGATGGCCTTCAACTGGCTGGACAATAATCTCCTCGGGCTCCAGGGAATGGTGGAGCGGGAGGCCCGCCAGGAATGAGCGTCCGGGTGGAGGTCGCGGTCTTCACCGTAGGCGAGGGCCGACTGCAGGTCCTGCTGGGCCGGGTGGGTGGAGGCACATGGACCCTGCCCGCCGCCGGCCCGGGCGTGACGGCAGCGCTCGACGATGCCGCCGCGCGGGCCGTGGAGGACATGGCGGGCGCACGGGGGATCGCCATGGAGCAGCTGTACACCTTCGATCGGGACGGAGCGGACGTCGCAGTCGCGTACCTGGCTCTGATCGATGCGGGGCGCCACCCCATTGCGCCGGGCCCCGACGTGGTGGAGGTGCGGTGGTTCGCCCACGACGACCTTCCCGCCCTGGCTGACGGCCAGGACGCTGTCGTCGCCTACGGGCTGCAGCGCCTGCGCGCAAAGACCGCATATGCACCTGTCGCGGTCAACCTTCTTCCGGAGCTGTTCACGCTCGGAGAGATGCAGGCGGTGTATGAGGTGCTTCTGGGCCGCGCGCTCGACGCCCGGAACTTCCGCCGCGATGTGCTGCGGGCCGGCGTAGTGGAGGAATCCGGCGATGTGCGTGGTGAGGGTCGCGGCCGCCCGGCCCGCCTCTACAGGTCTGCGGGCGGGCGGTTTGCCGTGGATGCGCGGGAGCGTCGGGCCGTCCGTGCGCTCTCCTCCGGGGACGATCCGCCCGCGTAGGGGGGCATTTCGCCCCTCGGCACGGCGGGCCGGCGCCGTGGGGGGTGGTAGGGTCAGTCCGTCGAGTCGGCGAACCGGACTGGAGGATGGGCATGGCGGAGCACAAGGACGACGAGGGCCTCCCGCAGGTCTGGCCGTTCACGCTCGCCGGTGTGTTCATCGTCATCGGCCTGGTGTGGTTCCAGCTGGGGTTCGCGGTGCACGACGCAGGCGATCAGCTGTGGGGCCACTACAGCGTGTTCTGGGCGTGCCTGCTCGTGGGGCTCGTGCTGATCATCGGCGGGGGCATCTGGAACACCGTCCAGGGACGCCGTCGCCGGATGGCGCACTGACGCACCGCCGCCTGCGGTGAGCGACCCGCGTTTTATGCGGGGGCGGCTTCTGGTTGCGGCCCCGCACCTGGATGATGACCCCAACTTCCGCCGTGCGGTGGTCCTCGTGCTCGAGCACGCTGACGAGGGCGCGCTCGGCATCGTCCTCAACCAGCCCATGGAGGTGCCGGCGGCCGACGCGCTCCCCGAGCCGCTGGCGTCGGTGGTGACCGACGGCACACCGGTGTACCGGGGCGGGCCGGTGCAGCCGGGAACGGTGATCGTGCTGGCGGAGTTCGATGATCCCTCGGTGGCAGGCGGGATCATGTTCGACACGGTCGGGATCCTCGATCCGGAGTCCGTCGCCGACGAGGCCGGACCGGCGTTGGGCCGCGCCCGGGCCTTCGGAGGCTATGCCGGCTGGGGCGGCGGCCAGTTGGAGTCCGAGATGCGGCAGGACGCGTGGATCGATGCTGCGCCGGTGCCCGGGGACGTATTCACCGACGACCCGTCGACCCTGTGGAGCACGGTGCTGGGCCGAGTGGGGGCGTCATACCGGCTGATGGCGTCCGCCCCCGACGACCCGCTGCTCAACTAGCAGCCGGGCCGCGGGGGGCGTCAGCGCTATCCGAGGCGATTGGCCTCCGCCATACTCGCGAGCTTCTGCAGCGACTGGTGCTCCACCTGCCGAATGCGCTCGCGGGTGACGTTGAACATGCGTCCGAGCTCGTCGAGCGTGCGAGGCTTTTCGCCACCGAGCCCGTAGCGGAGCTCCAGGACCCGGCGCTCGCGGTAGGACAACTGGTCGAGCACGTCGCGCAGCGCCTCGTCGCGCAGCGCCTGCTCGGCGGCGACCTCCGGGGCGATGCTGGTCTCGTCCGCGAGGAACCGCCCGAACTCCGACTCCTCATCCTCGCCCACCGGCTTCTCGAGCGAGACGATCGGCTGCGCGCTTCGGAGGATGTCCTCGACCTCTGCGGCCGGGAGGCCGGCGACGGCACCGATCTCCTCGGCCGTGGGCTCGCGACCCAGCTGGCCCACGAGCGTCCGCTCGGCACGGCTGATCTGGTTGAGCTTCTCAACCACGTGAACCGGGATGCGGATCGTACGACCCTTGTCGGCAAGCGCACGGGTCACGGCCTGGCGGATCCACCACGTGGCGTAGGTGGAGAACTTGAAGCCGCGTCGCCAGTCGAACTTCTCGACGGCGCGCACCAGGCCGAGCGTGCCCTCCTGGATCAGGTCCAGGAACGGCAGCCCGCGGCCGCGGTAGCCCTTGGCGATGGACACGACGAGGCGCAGGTTGGCCTCGACCATCTGCGTCTTGGCGGTCTGGTCGCCGGCCTCGATGCGCTTGGCGAGGTCAACTTCCTGCGCCGCCGTGAGAAGCGGTACGCGCCCGATGTCCTTCAGGAACAGCTGGAGCGCGTCGGTGGTCTGCTCGACGGTGGCGGGACGTCTGGCGCGGTCGGCCTGCTCTGCAAGGTCTGCGGTGCGGCTTGCCGCCTCCGCAGGCTCGAGGAGCTCGATCCCCGCCTCATCCAGCTGCTGGTAGATGCCCTCTGCGAGGCCAGCGTCAACGCCGAGCTGGTCCAGCATCTCGGCCACGTCCTCGATGGAGAGGAAGCCCACTTCCTGGCCGCGCTGGAGAAGAGTGCGGAACTCACCATGGTCGATGAGCTCCGTGAGTTGCGTGAGTGAGGTCGTCATCAGTCTCCGGTGGGGGTGGATTCCCGCGTCATCCTAGATGCGACGACAGGCGTCGCGAAAGATGGCGCACCGCGAAATTTCGTGCTAGGCGACCTCGATGCGAACAGCGTTGATCCGCTGCTCGTCGACGGGGCGGTCGTTCTGGCCGGTTGCGGTGGTCCCGATGGCGTCGACGACGTCCTGCCCGCCGACCACCTGCCCGAAGTTCGTGTGGTTGCCGTCGAGCCAGGGCGTGGCCTCCGCGGTGACGATGAAGAACTGCGACCCGTTGGTGTTCGGGCCGGCATTCGCCATGGCGAGGCTCCCGCGCACGAGCGCGTGGTCGTTGATCTCGTCCTGGAAGGAGTAGCCCGGGCCCCCGGTGCCGATGCCCTTGGGGCAGCCGCCCTGGATCATGAAGTCGGGGATGACTCGGTGGAAGATCAGCCCGTCGTAGTACCCGGCCTCCGCCAGCCCCACGAAGTTGCCGACCGTCTGGGGCGAATCCGCCGCGAACAGCTCACAGCGGATCTCACCCGCCGAGGTGTCGAATATCGCGGTGTATGTCTTGGACGGATCGGCGGGTGGCGGCAGGTCTGGCATTAGTGGCTCCTCACGGTGTGGAACCCCAGCGTAGCCGACGTGCACCGTGCTACCGCGCAGGGCAGGCTGCCCTGCGTGCGTCCACGTACCCCTGCCAGCGCGAGGCGGTGGCCCCGAGCGCCCGTCCCGGGTAGAGACCGTCGAGGGTCCGCAGGAGGGACACGTGGTAGCAGTGGTAGTTCAGATCGGCGAGATCGGTTCGCCAGTCACTGCCTGGCGTGAGGAGTCCGTAGTACGACCAGTTTCCGGAGTCGTGCAGCGGAAGGAATCGGATCAGTGAGCGCATCCCCTGCGCGGCGAGGGACCGCGCCTGATCCGCGACCTCGTGCGGTGAGGCCGCAGTAGCGGTCGCAGCCCCGGGATCAGGATCGGGGCTTCCTGCCGATCCGCCTGCATCCTCGGTAGAGGCGGCCGGAGCGGTGCCGGACGCGGCGGTGGAAGCCGCGTGATCGGGTGGCACGCGTTCCAGGGCATCCGCCGTGCGCCGGAGCTCGATCAGCGTCACCATGAAGCCATTGAGCGCGCCGCCCGTCCACGCGGGACGTCCGGGGTAGGCCCGCTCGGGAAACCAGATGCCATCAGGCCCGCCTGCGGGGTCCGGCACGCTCGCCCGGGCACCTCCGTTGTCCACCGGCACCCTGAAGGACGTGATGACGCGTTGCGCCGCCTGCAGGTAACGCGGGTCGGCGCTGCGCGACCAGGCCGTTGCGAACAGGGCGGCGGCCCGCGCCTGGCTCATGCCGGACACTCCCGGCGCGACGGCGTCGGGGCTGCCGGGGACGTCGAAGTACTCGAGGCCGGACCACTGGCGCCCCGCGTCTGTGCGCTCGGCAAGGAGAGGGATGACCGCGTCGGCGAGTTGGGTGGCGCTCCACGGGTCGTTGAGCCCGCGCCACCGCCCGAGGGTCGCCACGGGGTTCACCGTAAAGCCGTAGCCGGCCTTGTAGGTGAGGATCACGCCCTCGGGATCGCGTGCGATGACCCGCTCGGCCGGGGAGCCGCGATGCGAGAACCACCACGCGTTCACCCGTAGGGCATGCCGCGCCGTCTCCTGCCGCCCGGCCGGCTGCGATGGTGCGAGCGCTGACCGGGCGAATGCCACGAGCCAGTCCAGATCGGCTCGCTCCTGCGATCCGGGCGCCGACGCGCGGCGGGCCGCCGCGAGCATCGACCACGATCGACCCTCCGCCGGAAGTGCGTCCGCCGCGATCCCGATGGCGGGCGGAGGAGTGCGCGGGGTCGTGGCCGGATCAGGTTCCGGGGCTGGCGCAGGCTCTTGTGGCGGCGCCGGGGCAGGAATGGATGACGGGCGCGGGGGTGCCGCGGGCGGGACCTGCGGGGCCGGGGATGAGGTCTGCCCCGTAGTGCCCTCGGGGGGAGGGGCTGCGCTCGGAGCGGGAGCGGCTTCCCCCGGGGCGGGCGCAGGCGGCGTGGCTGCGGGGGCTGCGACGGCGTCCCCGGCCTCGTACGGGGGCTCTGCAGGATCAACCTGCCCCGCGCCCGGTTCGGCCCGCTCGCCGGTGGCGCGTGATGCGATGAACCAGCCGCCCGCGGCTGATGCGGCGAGCACGAGGGCGAGGAGCCCGACGACGAGAAGGGCTGGGGTGCGGTGACGGTGCATGGCGGCCTTGCCCATGACCCTAGACGCCTGATGCGGACGCGGCGGCTATGCTGCGCCACCGTGTCATCGCCCGCGCCGTCCTTCCAGCAGATCATCCTCGACCTGCACGCGTACTGGGCCTCGCGCGGGTGCTCGCTGATGCACCCGTACCACACCGAGGTCGGCGCGGGCACGTTCAACCCGGCCACGCTTCTTCGCAGCCTCGGACCGGATCCGTGGCGGGTCGCCTACGTGGAGCCGTCGATTCGCCCGACGGATGGCCGATACGGCGAGAACCCGTTCCGTCTGCAGCACTACTTCCAGTACCAGGTGATCCTCAAGCCGTCCCCGGACGACGTGCAGGACCAGTACCTCGGTTCGCTGACGGCGCTCGGCCTCGACCCGGCCGTGCACGACGTGCGCTTCGTGGAGGACGACTGGGAGGGCCCCACGCTCGGCGCATGGGGATTGGGTTGGGAGGTGTGGCTCGACGGGATGGAGATCACGCAGTTCACCTACTTCCAGCAGGCGGGCGGAATCGACCTCGCCCCGATCTCCGTGGAGCTCACCTACGGCCTGGAGCGCATCGCGATGTACCTGCAGGGCGTGCGCTCCGTCTACGACCTCGAATGGGCACCCGGGGTCACGTACGGCGACGTGTATCAGGAGAACGAGCGCCAGTGGAGCACCTTCAACTTCGAGGTCGCCGACACCGCGACCCTGTTCCGGCACTTCGAGGATCACGAGGCCGAGTGCGCGCGCTGCCTCGACGCGGGGCTGGTGCTGCCCGCGTATGACCAGGTGCTGAAGTGCTCGCACGCCTTCAACCTGCTGGATGCGCGGGGTGTCATCAGCGTGACCGAGCGCGGTGCGTACATCTGGCGGGTGCGGGCGCTTGCAGCCCGGTGCGCCGAGGCGTGGCTCGCCTCCACCGGCGTGGAGGCCATCGGTGCCTGACCTGCTGATCGAGATCGGGTGCGAGGAGCTGCCCTCGAGCGCATGCCGTGAGGCCATCGCCCAGGCCCCCGGGCTCATGGACGCCGCGCTGGCGGACCTCGCCCTTGATGCCGGCCCTGCGTGCGCGTGGGTGGCGCCACGGCGTATCGCGGTGTTCGCCGAGGGCGTCGCAGAGCGCCAGGGCGGCGGCGCCCGCTCGGTGCGCGGTCCGGCTGCATCGGCAGCATTTGATGATGCGGGCGGGCCCACCAAGGCGGCTGAGGGCTTCGCCCGCGGCCAGGGGGTGTCCGTGGCCGACCTCATCGTGCGGCAGGACCCCGAATCCGGACGCGAGTTCGTATGGGCCGAGCAGGCCGCGGAGGACGCGCCACTGGTGGACCTGGTCCCTGAAATCGCACGCCGGGTCCTCGAGGGCCTGCGCTTCGGAAAGACCATGCGCTGGGGCGATGGACGCGGCCTGCGCTTCTCGCGGCCGGTGCGGTGGATCACTGCGAAGGCGGGCGCCGTGACCGTGGACTTCGAGGTCGCCGGAATCCCCGGCGGCGGCGTCAGCATGGGGCACCGATTCCTCGGGGGGCCGGTGGACGTCGCCGCTGCCGACGCGTACCGCGATGCGCTGCGCGCCTCGTTCGTGATCGCGGATCATCACGAACGCCGTGAGGCCATCCTCCAGGGGCTGGATGCTGCTGCGCACGCTGCGGGCGCGACATGGGACGACCCCGCGGGGAAGATCGAGGAGGTCGTGCACCTGGTGGAGTGGCCGAGCGTCATCACCGGCCGCATCGCCGAGCAGCACCTCGCGCTCCCCGAGCGCGTCCTGGTCACCGCCATGCAGAGCCACCAGCGCTACATGCCGCTGCATGCACCGGACGGCACCCTCATGCCGGCATTCCTCGCCGTGAGCAACGGCGATCCCGCGGCAGCCGACATCATCGTCCGCGGGAACGAGGACGTCCTTGACGCCCGGCTGCAGGATGCAGCGTTCTCGTATGAGAGGGACATCAGCGCGGGGCTCGAGGAACTCGACCGCCGGCTGGACGACATCGTGTTCCATGCCCGCCTCGGCACCTTGGCGGACAAGCGGGAGCGCCTTCGCGGTGGCGTGGCCGACATCGGCGCGGCGGTCTCGGCGGGGCGGGACACCCGCGCGACCGCCGAGGAGGCCGCCGGCCTCGCCAAGGTCGACCAGGGGGCGATCCTGGTCGCCGAGTTCAGTGAGCTGCAGGGCTTCGCCGCATCGCACTACGCACGCCGTGCAGGGCGGGCAGACGCGGTGGCGGATGCCGTGGCTGAGCAGTACCTGCCGGAGGGGCCCGATTCACCCGTTCCCGCGACTGAAGCGGGGGCCCTGCTCGCGTGCGCCGAGAAGGTGGACAACCTGGTCGGCGCGTTCCTGATCGGCGAGATCCCGTCGGGCTCGAAAGATCCCTATGGCCTGCGTCGTGCCGCCGCCGGGCTCGTGCGCGTGGCCCTCGAGCGCGGCTGGGATCTCCGCCCCGCCGACGTGCTGGTGCCGTCCATGGAGCGGTTTCGGGCGCAGGGGGCGGACCTCGAGCTGTCGGATGAGGCGGCCCTGGACGCACTCGACACGTTCATCGATGACCGCCTCGTCCATCACCTCGGGCAGGAGGGGGTGCCGCAGGATGCCGTACGGGCGGCGATCGGCGCGAACCCCGGCGGGATGGCCGTGACGGCCGAGTGGGCGCGGGCCCTGCATGCTCACCGCGACGATGACGCGCTCGCGCGGGCCGGAACGGGCGCGAATCGGTGCCGCCGGATCATCGCGGGGTCGGAGCACGGGGTGTCGGGCTTCGTGTCGGCCGGAGACCCGGCGGAGGATTCGCTCGCAGTCGCGCTGGACACGGCTGACGCGGCGATCGCTGCTGCGCGCGCGGCAGGGGACCCGGCTGGTGCCATCGCGGCCGCCGAGGCGCTCGCAGGCCCGGTGGACGCATTCTTCGAGGCCGTGATGGTGAACGCGGACGATCCGGCGGCGCGCGACCGGCGTCATGCGCTGGTGCGTCGCGCCGGGGAGGCATACGCTCAGGTCGCGGACTTCGAGGTCCTCGTCCTGAAGGGCGGTGAGTAGTGCCGGATCCGCAGGCCACGTGGGTATATGGGTTCAGCGAGGGGTCGCGCGAGATGCGCGACCTGCTCGGCGGCAAGGGAGCCAACGTCGCCGAGATGACGCGGCTCGGGCTCCCCGTTCCGCCGGGCTTCACCATCACCACCGCGGCATGCATCGCGTACCTGCGCGAGGAGAGGAGCTTCCCCAGCGGGCTCGAGGAGCAGGTGCGGGCCCATCTCGACGCGCTGGAGGCCGACGCCGGCAAGACGCTCGGTGATCCGGCCGACCCGCTGCTGGTATCGGTGCGGTCCGGTGCCCGTGACTCGATGCCCGGCATGATGGACACGATCCTGAACCTGGGCCTCAACGATGCGAGCGTGGAGGGCCTCGCGGAGGTCACGGGCAATCCGCGCTTCGCGTGGGACTCCTACCGCCGGTTCATCCAGATGTACGCGGATGTGGTCTGCGAGGTGCCGAAGGACCTCTTCGAGGCGGCGCTCGGCGCGATGAAGGCTGACCGGGGAGCGGCGTCGGACGTGGACCTCTCCGCCGAGGACCTTCAGGCGCTCGTCGCCACGTACAAGGCGATCGTGCGCGAGCACCGGGGGGATGACTTCCCGCAGGACCCGCTCGTGCAGCTCGAGGGCTCCATCCGGGCGGTGTTCGAGAGCTGGGAGAACCGGCGCGCCTACGACTACCGCCGTCTGCACGGGATTCCCCATGACCTCGGCACGGCCGTCAACGTGCAGCGGATGGTGTTCGGCAATACCGGTGACCGCTCGGCCACCGGCGTCGCGTTCACGCGGAACAACGTCACCGGCGAGAGCGGCCGCCCGTTCGGGGACTTCCTCGTCAACGCGCAGGGCGAGGATGTCGTGGCGGGCATCCGCACCCCGCGACCGCTGCACGAGCTGGAGACCGTGCTGCCCGAGGCGTTCCGCGAGCTGATCGACACGATGGACACCCTGGAGCGCACGTACAGGGACATGCAGGACGTCGAGTTCACGATCGAGGACGGGCGCCTCTACATGCTGCAGACCCGCAGCGGCAAGCGCAGCGCATTCGCCCGCGTGCGGATCGCGGTGGACCTCGTGGACGAGGGGCTCGTGGACGAGCGGGAGGCCCTGAGGGACCTGGTGGATCCCGCGCAGATACCGCAGCTCCTGCTGCCCCAGCTCGACGCGGCGCGTGCGGGTGACCCGCTCGCCCATGGCGTCAATGCCTCCCCGGGAGCCGCCGTGGGCGCAATCGTCCTCACGGCCGATGAGGCGGCCCGGCGGGGGGAAGCAGGGGAAGCGGTGATCCTCGTGCGCGACGAGACGACCCCCGACGACCTCCACGGCATGATCGCCGCGCGCGGGATCATGACAGCCCGCGGTGGCAAGACCAGCCATGCCGCGATCGTCGCGGTCGGAATGGGCCGGCCCGCCGTATGCGGCGTGCACGCGCTCGAGTTCGCCGAGGACGGCAGCCTCTCGATCGCGGGACGGCCCATGGCTGCTGGGGACACCATCACGATTGACGGCACCTCCGGGAATGTCTTCGCAGGCGAGGCGCCCCTGATCGATGCCGACCCCGACAACCCGTTCCTGGTCCGGATCCTCGAGTGGGCCGACCGCGCCCGGGATCTCACGGTGCGCACGAATGCGGACACCCCGGAGGACGCCCGCCGCGGTCGCGAGTTCGGGGCAGAGGGGATCGGCCTGTGCCGCACTGAGCACATGTTCTTCAGCGACGAGCGCGTGCCGATCGTGCAGTCGATGATCATGAGCGACGACGACGAGCAGCGTCGCCGTCTCCTCGCGCTGCTGCGGCCCTTCCAGATCGACGACTTCACGGCGATCTTCCGTGAGATGCGCGGCCTCCCGGTCACGATCCGGCTGCTGGACCCGCCGCTGCATGAGTTCCTGCCGAACCTCGTGGACCTGACGCTCGAGGTGGACCACCTCCATCAGGGTGGTCACAAGAACCCCGACCTCGAGAAGCAGCTTGCTCGCGTCATCCAGCTGCACGAGCTGAACCCGATGCTCGGGACCCGCGGGGTGCGGCTCGGGCTCGAGTACCCGGACATCTACCGCATGCAGGCATCCGCGATCATGACCGCCGCGGTCGCGGTACGGGACGAGACGGGCGAGGCGCCGATCGTCGAGATCATGATCCCGCTCGTGGGGTTCCGCGAGGAGCTCCGCAGGGCCCGGCGGATTGTGACCGAGGAGGTCGACGCGGTGCTGGCAGCCTCGGATGGGCCCCCGATCGAGTACCTCGTGGGCACGATGATCGAGCTCCCGCGCGCCGCGCTGACGGCCGAGAGCATCGCGGAGGAAGCCGACTTCTTCTCGTTCGGAACGAACGATCTCACGCAAACCACCCTGGGCTTCTCGCGCGACGACGCGGAGGGGGCGTTTCTGACGGCCTACCTGCAGGACAACGTGCTACTGACCAACCCCTTCGAGACCCTCGACATCGACGGTGTCGGGCAACTGGTGCGCACCGCAGCCCAGCGTGCGCGACCGGTGCACCCCGGGATCAAGATGGGGATCTGCGGAGAGCATGGCGGCGATCCACCCTCAATCGGCTTCTGTCACGAGGTGGGCCTCGACTACGTCTCGTGCTCGCCGTTCAGGGTGCAGGTGGCGCGCATCGCCGCCGGCCAGGCGGCTCTCAGGGGCCGGCATGGGGCTGGCGCCTAGGCACCACGGCCGCCGGTACGGGTGTACGATCGCGCTTCGCGCATGAGTCGGCCGGAGGAATCGTCATAGCCACTGAGGAGCGCTACAGGCCCGGCAGCCTGGCCGACCTGATCGAGCTGATCATCGACGGCTGGCAGGTTGACCGCCTGCACTACGCAGACGACTGCGCGATGTCCGACGATGCCCCGCACGTGCCCGCAGCGTTCATCGAGCTCACGCGGCCGGATCAGGGTCGCTACGGCCTTTACATCCCCGACGACGGCAAGGCGCTCTCGCACAGGGCGCTTATCTCGCTCTTCCGCGAGTGCCCCCATATCTGGAAGCACCGGGGTGCGGATCGCATTCACCAGATGGCCGCCGACGTGCCGATGGCCACGCCCTATGAGCAGGTGGACTGGTCCGAGGTGGTCGACCCGTTCCCTGGGGCCCTCGTCTTCAGCCCGGGCACGCTGCGCGGGGTGGACGCGATCGACCAGACCGCCTCGGTCGGGGACATGACCATCGCCCTGACGACCCTGGAGCGGTACCGGGACGGCGCGCGGCTGCGCTTCCTCATCCAGGCCCCCGAGGCACGCAAGCGACGTCAGATGCAGGTGATCGGACTCCAGGTCACTGACGATCGGGGCCGCACCTACACCACAGCCCTCCTCGACGAGAATCACGACGCCAGCCGCCTGGACGGTGCCTATGCGATCGGCCCGGGCATTCCCGCGGATGCCGATGAGCTGTCGGTGCGCATCGCCGCGATCGGGGATCCGAAGAAGGAGGCCGAGGCGGCGCAGGGGCCGTGGGCGTTCGACGTCCAACTCGCCCACGCACTGCCGGCCCACGCGTGAGGGAGCCACCTCTCGATCCCCGTGCCGCGCGGGCCGCGGACGCCACGCGGGAGCTCCCCGAGGAGCCGTGCCCGCTCCGGACGGCTTTTCAGCGTGATCGCGACCGCATCATCCACACGAAGGCATTCCGCCGCCTGAAGCACAAGACGCAGGTGTTCATTTCCCCGGAGGGCGATCACTACCGCACCCGTCTCACGCACACCCTCGAGGTATCGGCCATAGGTCGCACGGTTGCGCGGGCGATGGGGCTGAACGAGGACCTCGTGGAAGCCATCACCATGGGACACGACCTGGGGCACGCACCCTTCGGTCATGCGGGTGAGCACGCGCTCGACGACCTCCTGCGCGACGAGCATGGGCGGCGCTTCCACCACAACGAGCAGAGCGTGCGGGTGGTCGAGGTGCTCGAGCGCGACGGTCGGGGGCTGAACCTCACGAACGAGGTGCGCGACGGCATCCGCCACCACACCGGCACCGGGCAGCCCATGACGCTCGAGGGGCAGATCGTGCGGCTGGTGGATCGCATCGCCTACGTGAACCACGACATCGACGACGCCATGCGGGCCGGGATCATCGGCTCCACCGACCTTCCCGCCGAGGAGATCGCGGTTCTCGGGAACACGACCTCGGAGCGCATCACCCGGCTGGTCAGCGACATCGTCGATACATCCGCGGATGCCGACAGCATCATGCAGAGCGATGAGGTGGGGGAGGCGTTCCGCTCACTCCGGACGTACATGTTCGAGGAGGTGTACCTCGCCTCACCCGCGGCCGATGAGGCGGAGAGGGCGCGCTACGTGGTCCAGGCGCTGGTGCGGGCGCACATCGCCGACTCTGGGCTCCTGCCGCCCGGAGGCGACCCCGATCCCGTCACACGGGTGACCGACTACGTATCCGGAATGACCGATCGCTACGCGCTCCGTGTGCACCGCGAGCTCTTCGTCCCACACGAGGGTCCCCTCTGATGCCACGCGTCGCGGACTCCAGCATCGACGAGGTACGGCAGTCCGCTGACCTGGTTGACCTCGTGCGCGGCCAGGTGCAGTTGACGCGCCGCGGTGGGCGGTGGTGGGGCAGGTGCCCCTTCCACGACGAGCGCACGCCATCGTTCTGCCTGATCCCGCCGGAGAACCGCACGTACTACTGCTACGGCTGCGGTGCCACCGGTGACTCGTTCACCTGGATGCAGGAGCGCGAAGGCGCGGGCTCATTCATGGAGGCGGTGGAGCAGCTGGCTGACCGCTTCGGCGTTGAGCTCAGGTATGAGCAGTCGTCGCCCCAGGAGGAGGCCCGCCGGCTCGAGAACGAGCGGATCCGGGAGTTGCTCGACCGCGCCTGTGCCTTCTACGCCGCCACCCTCTGGCAGTCGGACGAGGCCGCGGAGGCACGGGACTACCTCACCGGGCGCGGGTTCCCGGAGGAGCTCCTGCGCACCTTCCGCGTCGGGTGGGCTCCCCGCGGCGGGACCGCCCTCGCGGGGCGCGCGATCCAGCAGGGCTTCTCCCGAGAGCAGCTGGCGCAGTCCGGCCTGGCCCGGGTGCGAGGTGGATCAGCACAGGATTTCTTCGTCGGTCGGATCACCTTCCCGATCACCGACGCACGCGGCCGCGTGCAGGGCTTCGGCGCCCGTACGCTCGACCCGAACGAGCGCGCGAAGTACGTGAACTCCCCCGAGGGGGAGAGGTTCCGTAAGCGCGAACTGCTCTTCGGGCTCGACCTCGCCCGCCAGCCAGCCGCCAAGGCGGGCTTCACCGTGGTGAGCGAGGGCTATACGGACGTCATGGGCCTGCACCTCGCGGGGGTGTCCGGCGCGGTCGCGTGCATGGGCACCGCGCTGACCACGGCGCAGTTGCGCTTGCTCGCACGGGTGGCCCCTGAGGTGCGCCTGTGCTTCGACGCCGACAGGGCGGGAGAAGAGGCCGCCCGTCGCACCATCGAGGCCGCGCGCGAGGTGCCCGTGCGGCTCGCCGTGGTGGGCCTTCCACCCGGAAGCGACCCGGGGGAACTCGCGGCGGAGCGTCCCGGCCGGGAGATCCTCGCAGCCGCAGTGGCAACGGCCGACCCGCTTCTCCCGTGGCTGGTCGACCGCCGGATCGCGCGCGCAGGCGACAACCCCGCTGAGCAGGATCGGGCCCTGGCAGACCTCGGCGACCTCCTCGAGGGGTTCCCGGAGTCGGCGGACAAGGACGAGGCGATGCGTCGGGTGACAGCCCTCGGCATATCGCCGGTGCTGTTCGATCGCTTCATCCGCCGGGCGCAGGCACGTGGGTCCACCGGGCGTTCGCGCCGCGAACGCGATCAGGCTGCTGAGGAGGGGCCCGAGCCCCCGACGCTGGATGAAGCGCGCGAGCGCCGGCTCCTCGCTCTTGCGATCGCGATGCCCACCGCAGGCCGACCGATGCTCGAAGGAATGAAGGAGGACCATCTCGGTTCGGCTGAGCATCGCGAGGCACGCAGGCTGATCCTCGCGGGCGACGAGGGGTGGCCCGCAGAGCTTGCGCAACTCGAGGCAGCTCTCCGCGCGGAGGCGGCTGACGGCGGGACGGAGGAGGAGCTCACGGACGCCTACCTCCGCGTGGAGAAGCGCGCCATCGAGCGGGGAATGCTCGCGGCCCGCTCGGCGGGTGATGATGCGGAATTCCTGCGCCTCCAGGCCATGGTCAAGCGCGTGGAGATCGCGCTGCGCGGCTCGGGCTAGCCGATCACCGCCACCGCCGCGGCGCGGACGCGGGCGGTGCCGTCGGTGAGGACGACGCGTGCGGTCACCGCATGACCGGCAACATCATCCGGTCGCCGCGCAGGTGGACCGATCCAACCGATCCGCGGTGCGCGACCGAGCATCTCCGCTCGGGCCGCCCACGTGAGGATGCGCGCCAGCGCCAGTGCCCCGGGGCTCGCCCCCGTGGGGCGGCCACGCGCACCCACATAGGAGTCGTGGGCCTGCAGGCACGCGACAAGGGTGAGGGGGTCCAGCGGATCGTCCGGATCCAGCAGGATGTCCTCGACCACGAGGTCCGGTTCGCCACCCGCATCGGACGTGGGGCGGAGGGCCGGTGCGAGCTCACGCAACCTCGCCCCGACCGCGAACCCGATCCCCCTCGCTGCGTTGACGAGATCCGGATCGAGGCCCGCGGTGGGGTCTGGCCCGTCGGGGAGACGAATGCCCACCCGGCGGCCCGGAATCGCTCCTAGGCGGCGTCGGCGGCGGCGTCCGCCGAGTCGTTCACGGCCTCGGCGATGGCGTCAGAGCCGTCTGCGGTCACCTCGGTGAAGGTGAACTCGTCAGGCTCCCCGCCAAGCCGCTCGCGCACGAACCAGTAGACGAGCGCCCCGATTCCAATCAGGGCGAGCAACTTGATGACGGTCTTCATGTTTCTCCTCGGATTGCGACCCAGTCGGCACGGTAACACGCTCACCTCCCCCCGGTGACATGGGTGTCAGGGGCTGGGGCGCTGGGGTCCGGTCCCACCCGGGTCTACCATTCACCCATGGACAGTCCGGAGTCGGGCCCGATGCCACGCGTGGTGGTGGCGGACGGCGGATCCGAGAGCCTCGATGATGCGTGCGAGGGGCTGAAGGCGGACGGCTTCCACGTGGAGCACGTGCAGGGCCTGCCTGCGCTCCTGACGGCCGTGCGGGGGGTGCCGTCCGATGTCGTGATCGTGGGGATGGGCCTGCCCGGTGGCGGCGCCATGGCCGCCTGTCCCGCGCTGCGCGAGTTCACCGATGCATACGTGATCGTCGCCGCGACTCGTCTCGATGAGGTCTCGACCGTCCTGGTCCTGTCCGTTGGCGCGGACGAGGTGGTCGGCCCCGGCACGTCCGGCCGCGAGATGGCCGCGCGCGCGCGCGCCATGCTGCGCCGCCCGCGTGGGGTACCGGAGGATGGCGGGCCCTATGAGGTCGGGGGGCTCGCGATTGACCCCGGCGGACGCTCTGCGTGGGTGGGGGCACAGCTGCTGGACTTGACCCCCACCGAATTCGCGCTCCTCAGTGCACTGGCGCAAGCGTTTCCGTCCGTCGTAGAGCGCGGTCGCCTCGTGGAGCGGGTGTGGGGACCGGGGTGGATGCCCGATGACCACACCCTTGACGTCCACATCAGCAATCTCCGTCGGAAACTGGTCGCCGCCGGCGGGGAGATCGGCGTGGTGACGCGGCGGGGCGTGGGCTTCAGGCTCGCCGCTGACGGCTAATCGCCGACGAGAAGCACCACCTTTCCCACTGCGCGATTCGCTTCGACGTGGGCGTGAGCCTGCGCCGCGTCGCGCAGTGGAATGACCGAGTCGACGACGGGGGTCAGGGTGCCCGCGGCGAACAGGGGCATCGCCCATGCCGCGAACTCCGCCATGATCATGGCTTTCTCCTCCGTACTGCGGCCGCGGAGGGTTGACCCGATGATCATTCCCTGCGCCGCGAGGAGCGTGCCCATGTCGAGTTCGGCTCGGCGGCCGCCGACGAGCCCTGTGAGGACGATACGGCCCCCACGTGCCAAGCAGGCAACGTTGTCTGCGAGGTACTTGGCGCCGACGAGGTCGAGGACCACGTCGGCTCCATGGCCGTCAGTCATGTCGCGGACACGCGCGCCGAAGCCGGGGCCATCCACCACGAGGGCTTGGGCCCCCCACGCGCCGCCGGCAACTGCACGCTCTGGTGTGCGTGAGGTCCCGATGCACCGAGCGCCAAGCACGTAGGCGATCTGGGCGGCAGCCGTACCGACCCCGCTCGCGATCGAATGCACCAGTGCGACATCCCCGTGTGTCAGGCGTCCGAGCCGCACGAGCGCCTGGAAGGCGGTGATGAAGACCTCCGGAATCGCCGCCGCATCGGCCCATGACATGGAGTCCGGAATCGGTATGCAGTTGCTCGCCGCTACCGCGAGCAGTTCGGCGTAGGCGCCACCGCCCACCAGGCAGATCACGCGGTCGCCGACGCTCAGCTCGGTACTGGTCCCGGGCGGCACCTGCACCACCTCGCCTGCCGCCTCGAGGCCAAGGATCTCACTCGTCCCCGCGGGCGGTGGGTAGAGCCCCCGGCGCTGCATGATGTCCGCGCGGTTCACCGCGGTCGCGTGCACCCGGATGAGCACCTCGCCCGGGGCAGGCGAGGCATCGGGTACCTCGGCCAGTTGAAGGCCTTCAGCCTCTGGGGCCACGACGAGGACTGCCTGCATGGGTTCAGCCTAAACGCCAAGCGCGCGCGGGGGCTGCGGCGCGCAGACCCTGGTCGTCCACAAGGGATGCTCTCTGCCTGATGGGTCGTGGACCCCCGCAGGGCAAAGGTTGCGGGCTGCGTACCGCGCTAGCCTCCCTACGTGAGTTCTCGCGTACTTGCTCTAATCCTCACCCCGGTCCTGCTGTTCGTAGCGGCCTGCGGTGGTAGCGACGACCCGAAGCCGACAACGGCGCAGGCAGCCCTCGACTCTCGCTTCACTCCGGAGGTGAAGAGCAATTTCCTGTCAACGTGCGTTAGTGGCAGGGTCACCGAAGCGATCTGCGCAGCGCAGTATGAGTGCTTCGCCCATGAGTTGGGGTGGGATGACTTCAGGAGAGTGGACGCCGAGGGCCTCAACGCCCGTGGCGAGCGGGTCGCCAACGTTCTCGTGGCATGCACCAGGGAAGCACTCGCGGCTCAATAGCGCCGTCAGGTCGGGAGCAGTCGCTCGCCAATTAGGCGCCCGACGTAGCGGACCTACGGGGCGGGGTTCGGGGGAGGGGGAGGCCCCAATTCTCCCTCCAGCGC
>JAPOLI010000116.1 GCA_029977205.1 bacterium | reverse complement strand
CAACTACTTCGGAGGTAAGGACGGGAAGCGCTCGAAGGCCGGTCAGAACCTGCTCGAGGCCATGCGCCAGTTGGATCAGACGCCCTCCCCGTGGGGCGGCTCGTACGCATCGCGCATTCACTTCGCGCTGGCGCCGGGTCCTGCGACCTCGGTGGCCTACGGATACGGAAATCACAGGACGCTCGGACGGGATGGTTCGAACGGCCGGCGCAACTACTTCGATGTGTTCCGGGCGATGTCGTACGGCGGCGGCGTGTGGATCGAGATGTACCACTACGCCACGAAGAAAATCGAGCAGAACACTGCTGACGAGTGGCGGGATGTTGGCGTTGGTGTGGTGTCGTTTCTGAAGTACGCGCGCTCGCAGCGCAATCCCCTCGACTACACCCATTTCCTGTTCGGCAACGTCACGGGATCCCAGAGCAAGTGCGCGATCTCGACGTGGAAAAAGCCGAAGTACCACTCAAACCCCGACTACGCCAAGCGGGAGAAGCAGCGCT
>JAPOLI010000115.1 GCA_029977205.1 bacterium | reverse complement strand
ATCAAAAATACCACAATGAGTTCTTGTAAACTTATGCTCTTCAACAATGCCCTCTTTATATTGGATTGGCATTTGATAACCTGCAAATTCAACAAACTTTGCGTTACAATCTTGATGTAATTGGTAAAGCGATGTTTTTTTTATTTCCATATTAACTCATTATACCCATCTGTATATTTGCCTGAGAGTTTTGCTCCTTCGGCGAGAACTTAATCTCTTTCCAGAGTTAATATGTTACGGTCCTTTTTGCCTGAGAGATTCCTGGGCGGTTGCTCCTTCGGCGCTACGATAATCTGTAGTCTCTCCCGTGAAACAATAGTCCTATAAGTGACATAAAATGTCAATTGGAAACGATTGCCTTGGGCTTTTTTAAAAGCGTGTAAAACTGTAGTAATACAGCAAAAAGTATTATTGCTCCTCCTATCAATCCATACAATGAGGGTATTTCGTTTACAAAAAGAAAAGCCCAAATAGGACCAAGAACGGATTCGGATAGCATG
>JAPOLI010000114.1 GCA_029977205.1 bacterium | reverse complement strand
AACAACGACAATGGCAACAGCCACAACCACGGCAACACAATCAACACACACACACCAACACCAGCACCAACAACAATGGCAACAAGAAGAAGGGGGAGAAGAAGAAGAAGAAGACGAGAACAAGAACAAGAGCAAGCGCAACAACAAGGACAAGAACAACACCAACCACCACCACAACCAACAACAACAACAACAACCGCAACACGAACAAAAACAACAACAACAACGGCAACAACGACAACAACGGCAGCAACAACATCAGCATCAACAACAACAACAACAGCAACGACCAACACACCACCACCAACAACAGCAGCAGCGACAACAACAACAAAACAGCGCCACCAACAACATCAGCACCACCACGGCCACCGTCACCACCAACCACAACAACAACAATAACAACAACACCTACCGCAACAACAACAACAATATCAACCCGCAGCACAGACACCGACAACGCCAACATCACCACCACACCACCACCACCACCGCCGCCAACGC
>JAPOLI010000113.1 GCA_029977205.1 bacterium | reverse complement strand
CAAGCTGACCCTCGACATCGAGACCGACGGTTCGATCGACCCGCAGGCCGCCCTCCAGGAGGCCTCGGAGATCCTGATCAGCCAGCTGGCGATCTTCACCGACGAGGACAGGATCGAGGAGCTGCGCCAGGGTCCGGCCGGCATCATCGAGGGCGTCGTTGCCGGCGTCCCCGGGGCTGCGCCGCTCACCGCCGGCGGCGCCGACGACGACATCCTCATCGAGGAGCTCGAGCTCGGCGTCCGTTCCTACAACTGCCTCAAGCGGGCCGGGATCCAGACCATCGGCGAGCTGCTCTCCAAGTCGGAGGACGAGCTGGCCGCCATCCCGAACTTCGGCCGCAAGTCGATCGACGAGGTCGTCGAGACGCTCGCCGCCCGCGGCCTCACCCTCCGCGAGGACTGATCCGGGCATAATCGCGCCATGCGTCACCAGAAGCCCCGCCACAAGCTCAGCCGCAGCAGCTCGCATCGCAAGGCGCTGCTGCGCAACCTCTGCAAAGAGGTCATCG
>JAPOLI010000112.1 GCA_029977205.1 bacterium | reverse complement strand
TGGACCACTTCCTCGAACCCGCCTCGCTCCACCCGGGCAACACCATCCGCGAGTTCTCCTTCCTCCGCAACCCGCGCGCCGCCGCGCTCAAGGCCTCCACCGCCAGCACGGCGCTCGTCGCCGGCGCGGGCGCTGCTGCCGAGCTCAAGCGCCTCGTCGCCAGCTACGCGGAGACCAAGGTGCTGCACATCACCAACAAGCTGGGCCCCGGTGGGCGACACCGGCTGGCTCCTCTAACCCGAACCCGAACCCTAACCCTAACCTGCTCGCGCGTCGCGCCGAGCGCGGCGTGCACGCGCGCGCGCAGCTGGTACCTGGTAAGGGGTAGGGGTAGGGGTAGGGAAGGCCGCACCCGCGTCGGCGTCCCACTCGAATCGCAGCTGGCGCTGGTAGGCCCAGTCCGACCTGGCCGTGGCGCCCGCCGCCGCGAGGGTCGCGACGCTATCGCGCGCGTGCAGCTGCACGGTCAGTCGCGTGCCGATCGAGCGCGGATCGAGGTTGACGGCGGCCGCGGCGGCCGCCGTC
>JAPOLI010000111.1 GCA_029977205.1 bacterium | reverse complement strand
TCCGAAGTCCCCGAAGTCGACCCCGAAGGGTCTTCCGGGAGCCCCTGGACCGGGGGCGTCATCCTCGGGCCCGGCGCGACGCCGTCCCCCGCGGCGAACGCGCCGCCTTCGCCGCCATCGAACGTTCAAATCGCCGACGTCCGAGGCGCGCCCTGGTCCCCCGAGACGACGTCCGCGATGACCCTCCGCAGGCCCGGCGCTTCCCGCAGAGACCGGCGCATGACGTACCCGACGGCGTTGAACAGACAGCTGTTGTCGGAGTCGATGACGACGCGAACCGCTTCTGTTCGCGGTCGCCTCGCGACGGACGCCGGCGCGTTCCCCGAGTCCTCCAGAGACGCAGCGATGGCCCGCGCCAAGGCTTCGTCCTCGTCCATGGCGGAGATTTGTGGGGGGCTCGGCGCCGCGCTCGGCGCCGCGCTCTCCACGCGGCACGCCGTCGCGCCGCGGCCGAAGCATACCGGCTTCGCCCTGCAGTACATGTAGTAAGGCGTCGACCTGTCCTGCGTGTATTTGAAGCAGTCT
>JAPOLI010000110.1 GCA_029977205.1 bacterium | reverse complement strand
GATGGGGCAATGCGCGGTCGACACAGAATCGACGCTGCTGACTTGTCGGGGAAGTCTCGATGTTGCTCGAAGCTTGTTTTTTCACCTTTTCCCGCGACGAAGCCGCTCCGCGATGCGCCCGACGCGCACAGGTGTCGCGCGCCGCGCTCGGCGTCAGTCGGGTGTCGACGCACGCGATGGGAAGCAAGAAGCGCGCGAGGCACGACCCCGACGCGCCCATGCCCGAGATGCGCGACCAGGGCGGCCTCGCGGCCGTCGCGCGCGACGTCGCGAGGCGCGCGGCGGCGGTCGACGGCGGCGGAGACGAAGGGCGCGACGGGAAGAAGGCCAAGAAGGAGAAGAAGGAGAAGAAGCGCCAGCTGCGCAAGAAGAGCAAGTGGTCCTCGGACGAGGAGGAGGCGGAGGCGGGAGCGGGCGCGGCGGCTGCGAAGAAGCAGAAGGTCGGCGCCGGCGACGAGGACGCGCCCCTGGAGGAGTGGGAGCTGGAGGAGCTGCAGCGCGTCAAGGACCTGCAGGAGCGCGACGAGTTTGCGGCC
>JAPOLI010000109.1 GCA_029977205.1 bacterium | reverse complement strand
GACGCCGAGAAGGCCAAGGCTGCCGAGGCTGCCAAGGCCGAGAAGGCCAAGGCTGATGCCGAGAAGGCCAAGGCTGCCGAGGCTGCCAAGGCTGAAAAAGCCGAGGCTGACGCCGAGAAGAAGGCTGCAGCCGAGGCTGCCAAGGCTGAGGCTGCCAAGGCCAAGGCTGCCAAGGCTGAAGCCGACGCCAAGGCCAAGGCTGAGGCCGAAAAGGCCAAGGCTGAGGCCAAGGCTGCCGCCGAAAAGGCCAAGGCTGACAAGGTCGCCGCCATCAAGGCCGCCAAGGAGGCGGATGCCGCCGCCAAGGCGGAGCGCGACGCGGCGGCGTCGCGCGCGCCGAGCGCATCGCCGCGAGCCGTCGCGCGCGTCCAGCCGGCACAGACGCGGCCGGCGTTCGCGACCGCGCGCACGGGAGCGCGCGCGAGAACGGACCCGCTCGAGACACGAACGCCACGCGCGGTTCCGATCGGGACCGGGGCGGTCACTCGGCACGCGCCGAGCGTGGCGGCGTCCATCGCGAGCTCGTCTCTCCTTGTGTCGAAAGGAGGGAG
>JAPOLI010000010.1 GCA_029977205.1 bacterium | reverse complement strand
CCATCTGGCGAGCGCCGTCATCCGGCCGGTACCGTTGGTTGTGATGACACGAGCATGACCCGGGAAAGGAACCTTCGATGAACCGTACGACCTTCACAGTGCTGGCGACGACGTCCCTTGCGCTTGTGGTCCCCGTGGCCGCCAGCGCAACGATGGCGTATGTGACCACTCCGACGAACATCCGGGTGCAGTCGCGCGTGATGGTGGCGAATGACGATGGCTCGGGCGCACGCCCGCTGGCCCCGGGGAGTTGGGCGGGTATTTCGCCCGACGGCACGAAGGTCGCGTACCTCGCCAACTGGTCGTCGACTGCGAGCGGCAGCGGATTCACGGCCAGCATCGTCGAGCTCGCCACAGGTGCAACGACATCGTTGGGCACCGCATGCAACGCGCCCCTGACCTGGGCACCCAACTCGATGATGATCGCCTGTCAGACGCAGTCAGCCAGCCGGCGGCCACCGGGCTACGTCACCGGCAATGGCCTGGGAATCGTTCAGGTGCCCGCGAGCCTCGTGGGCGTATCGACCCTGCCGGTCACGAACTACATCGCGGCCCGGGGTAATGCTGTGGATCCCACAGTCGCTTTCTCGCCGGACTCCGCAAGCATTGCGTTTGCCACGCGCCCCTTCAGCGACTCCGCGGGCTTCACGACGCTGTACGTCGCACCCCTGGCGAATGCGGCGGCACGCACGCGGGTGCTTGCGCGTGCCGTTGGCCCGGTGTGGGGCACGCCGGGCATTGTTGCCCAGCAGCAGCGGTGGGTCCGCTGGCAGGGAACCCGCACGGTGCGTGGCCAGTTGTGGATCGTGCAGCCCGATGGCACCGGCGCCACGCGCCTCACCAACTACCGGGCCACGGGGTTGACCGATGGCCCGTTCGCCACGGCGTGGGCGCCGTCCGGCGCTCTGCTCGCCGGCGTGGTGGGTGGCGAGGATCAGTCGGATCTCAGCACGATTTCGGCCAGCACCGGCGCGGTGCGCGTCCTCCGGAAGGGGTACATCAACACGCCGGTTGCCTTCTCCGCTGACAGTCGGAGGATCCTCTTCTCCACTGGCAGTGATGGCGGGCCGATGAGTATCCGGATCATCGGCGTGAACGGTCGCGGGCAGCGGACGCTCGTGAAGAACGCGGGCACTCCATCGGTGAGCGCCGGCTGGAATGGCTAGGCCCTAGGCGGCTGCGGTGGAGGGGGCGCCGCTCGTGCCCCCTCCGTCAGCCGCCTCGTACTCCGCGATGCGCTGCTTCTCCCCGTTGAGCCGTGGGTAGGCGATGGCGACGAGGATCGCACCGGCCACCACGGCGAGGGCACCGGCGGCATACGCCCAGTTCGCGCCGTCGATGAAGCTCTGCTGCGCGGCCTGGATGATCTGCGCCTGGTACTCGGGGTAGCGCTCGGCGAGCGCCGCAGCCGAGGAGTACGACTGCGTGAGGGCATTCTGCGTGGACTCGGACACTTGATCTGCGGCTGCCGAGGCATTGATCTGCGCCGTGAACGCGGAGGCGTAGCCGATCGTGAGGATCGTCCCGAGAAGCGCCTGCATCACCGATCCCCCGAGATCGCGCTGCAGGTCGGCGGTGCCCGACGCCATCCCTACTCGCGTCACCGGCACCGAGCCCGTGAGGGAGCGCGCTGCCGGGGTGAGCGCGAGCCCCGCGCCGATGCCCACGAGAAGGTATGCGAGGCCCACCCAGACGTAGCTCGCGCCCTCGTTCCACGCGAAGAGCATCACGAGGAAGGCCGGCAGGATGAACGCGTACCCCAGCAGCATGGTGTCGCGTGACCCGAGGCGCACGACGAGGCGCGCGGATACCGGTGCGGCCGCCACCATGCCGACTGCCGCCGGCAGGATGGCGGTGCCGGCACCGAGGGTGGAGTACCCGAGGACGTTCTGCAGGAATTGCTGGCCGATGAACATCGATCCCACCAGCGACCCGAAGATGATCATCCCGGCGATGGCCGGCACCCAGAACAGGCGCCTCCGCGCGTAGTGCAGGTCGTAGATGGGATTGGGCGCCCGGAGCTCCCGCCACGCGAAGACGCCGCCCAGAACCACGGCGATCCCGATCATGGACAGCGCGATCTCCAGCTTGCCGGGCGCCGAGATGATTCCGATGCCGAGCACCAGGGCCGCCACCATCACCACCGACAGCCCGCCCCCCACGTGATCGACGGCCTCTGTCGATTCATTGACGTGGCCGGGCACGAATGCGGCCACCAGCACGAAGCCCACCACGGCCAGGGGAACGGCGATGAGGAAGACCGAGCCCCACCAGAAGCGCTCGAGCAGCAGCCCGGCCAGCACCGGGCCCAGCACCGCGCCCCCCGCGCTCACGCCCGACCACAAGGCGATCGCCCGTACCCGCTTCGGCCCCTCGCCCCACAAGGCGGTGATGAGGGCGAGGGTGGTCGGGTAGGCCATGCCCGCCGCGATGCCCGTGAAGATGCGCCCGGCCACGAGCACCTCGGTGGTCGGGGCCCACGCGCTGATCGCGCTCGCAGGGACGGTGAGCCCCAGGCCGGCGAGCAGCAGCAGCTTCCGGCCGTAGCGGTCGCCGATGGCGCCGAGGTACAGCACCGACATCGCAAGCCCCAGGGTGCAGCCCACGGCGATGAGCGTGAGTGCGGTCTGCGTCGAGTCGAGTGCCCGGCCGATGTCGGGCAGGGCAACGTTGGCCACCGCCAGGTTGATGTTGCATACAAGCGCCCCGAGGATGAGCGCTGACAGCACCAGGCCCTGGCGGCGCGGCTCTGCGGGCGGGCTGGGTGCAGTGCCGGGCATTGCCCGGGAGGCTAGGGATCGCCTCACGGGCACGTCTGCCCGCGTCCCGTCGTCGGGTCGTCAGGGGCGGCGCCCACCCCCGCGGTGCGGGCGCCGCCCGCGCCGCGGGGTACTACCGCAGGCGGATCGTGTTCGACGTGGTCGAGGTGGCGCCGCTGGAGATGGCGCGCACCGTGACCTTTGCCCCGCGAGTGGCTGCCCGGCGCACGGCGGACGACGTCAGGGTCGTCGTGAGCGTGCGTGTGCGGGCCACGGACTTTCCGTTGACGAGCACCTGGTAGGTGACCCCCGAGATCGACAGGACCGACTTGGTCGCGACCCTGCCGTTGCGGGCCACCGCGTAGGTAACGCCGTCGATGGTCGCGGTGGCGGTACCACGCTTCGTGATGCGGTACACCGCGCCGCCAAGGCGGACCGTGGCGGTCCGTCCGGCCGTGCGGGCCGTCGTGATCGCCCGGGCCACCTTCGTGCGCTGGGACGTCACGTTCAGCCGGCTGACGCGGGCGGTTGCCTTCTTCGTCGTGCCCGTGACCGCAGTCTGCGACTGGCCGCTCGCCGCAGCGACGGCAGCCGCGTTTTCGGTGTCGCGAATGCGGAGCGTGAGACCCGTGCGGGAGCGCGTGGCGCTCAGCAGCCGCGGTGCGGCAACGGTCCGTGCGCGAGGTGCGCGCGCGCGCGGCTGCCGCGTGCGGGATGCGGGCGGAGTCGTCACCACGGGCGGCGCGGTGATCGGCGTGACGTCAGAGGTCGGGCTCCCGCTGGGGGCCGGCGCGACGCCCGTGCCGACGTTGAGGAGCAGGTTGGGCGATCCGACGGTGTCGGAGATGACGCCGCGCGTCGCGGCCTGCTGCAGGGCGCTCACGACTCCGGCGGGCGAGGCCGACGGCGTCGCTGAGAGCATCAGCGCGGCGCCACCGGCGACATGCGGCGAGGCCATCGAGGTGCCGCTGATGGTGTTGGTCGCAGTGGGCGAGGTGTACCAGGCCGAGGTGATCCCCGAACCCGGCGCGAAGATGTCGAGGCAGGAGCCCCAGTTCGAGAAGTACGAGCGCGCATCCGAGTTCGTCGTCGAGCCGACGGTGACGGCGGTCGGCTCCGAGGCCGGGGAGGCGTTGCAGGCGTCGGCGTTCGAGTTGCCGGCGGCGACCACGAAGGTGATGCCGTCGGCGACACCGGCGGCGACCGCGGCGTTCAGCGCGGGCGAGTACCCGCCTCCGAGGCTCATGTTGGCGACGGCAGGCGTGCCGGCCTGGTGGTGGCGCACGGCGTAGTCGATGCCTGCGATGACCCCGGAGGTCGACCCCGAACCGGAGCAGCTCAGCACCCGCACCGGCACGATCGTGGCGGCGGGTGCGACCCCGTAGCGCGAGCCGGCGACGGTGCCGGCCACGTGGGTCCCGTGGCCATTGCAGTCGTTGCTGCCGTTGCCGTCGGTGATCGATGTGTACCCACCCGTGACGCGCCCACCGAAGTCGGTGTGGTCGGGGCGGACGCCGGTGTCGATGACGTAGGCCGTCACTCCGGCACCGTTCTGCGCCGTGGTGATGGTGCCGTCGAGCGGAAGCGCGGACTGGTCGACGCGGTCAAGGCCCCAGGACGCGGCCTGGCGCGTGACCCCGCCGGGCTCACCTGGCGCCGGAGCGGGCTCGGGCGTGGGCTCCGGAGCGGGCTCGGTGAGGCTCCAGGCCAGCGTGGTGGAGCCCATGCGGCCGCCCCAGCCGTCGATCGCGACCCGGTAGGTCGTTCCCTCGGTCACCGGGATCGTCACGGTGCTCCAGAGGCCGCCCTCCGAGTCGTCGTTGGCGGCGAGCTGCGTGAGGTCGCCGATGGCTCCACCCGAGTAGGCCGCGAGCAGCGTGTCGAAGGAGGAGCCGCGGGTGGTGAGGCGCAGGTTGCCCGTGCTCGGGGCGGTCCAGCGGTACCAGATCGATGCCTGGCCGGTGCTTGAACCGTGATTGGGCTCGCCGGCCTCGCGCTTGGCGCCAACCGTTGAGCCGGTGATCTGCCCGCTCGCGCCGCTGATGTCAGTCGGCGTGGAGAACATGTCGTTGGGGATCGCGGGCGGCGGGGAGACCGGGCCGTCGAGCGCCCAGTTGAGGACCGTCGCGCCGGTCCAGCCGCCGTAGCCGTCGATCGCGATGTAGTAGGTCGTCCCCGCGTCCACGCTGAGGGCGATGTTGCTCCAGCGCGCGCCGGACCCCGCGTCGTCGTTGGCGGCGCGGACGCGGAGGGTGCCGAGGGAGTCACCCGTGTACGCGCCGAGCAGAGTGTCGAACGAGGAGCCCTGGGTGGTGACGCGGAGGGTGCCGTCGCTGGGCGCCGTCCAGCGGTACCAGATCGAGGCGCTTGCCCCGGAGCCGCCATGACCTGGCTCGCCGTCCTCACGCGTTGCGCCGACGGTGCTCCCGATGGCCGAGCCGCTCTCGCCCGTGATCTCCCGTGCGCCCGAGAAGGGGTCGTTGGTCGCGGCCGCCGTCTTGTACGCCGGGGTGGGCTCGTTGGTGAGTGCGCCTGCCTCCGCCGCGGTCGGGCCGGCAACGAGTCGCACCGGCCGGTCGGGTTCGATGTGCGCGACGTCGGGGTTGTTCCGCAGCCGTGCGATGTCCGCGCTGTCAAGGTCGGCGACGAACCCCTTGCCGATCGTTCGGATGACGGCGTCGACGTCGTTGCCACGGCGCTCCTCGCCCCGCACCGTGGCGGAGAGGTTGGCGTCGGGCTTCATGATGACGATCTGTGGCGTCTCCGTCGCGGCCGCGGCCGAACCGGCGACGACCAGGGCACCGGCGACAGTCGCCGAGCCGATCAGGGTGGACAGGACACGACGTGTGGTGGGGCGAGGGCTGGTCATGTGGGGGAACGTACGCCGCAAAACCCACCCACCCGGGTAGGTCCGGTTCGTGCTTCACGGTTTTCTCACAGTTTCCGAACCCCTACGTTTCGGATATGACCTGGGCCCAATCATTCATCACCGCGATCCTGGCCGTGGCCACGGTGATCTACGCGCTGCGGGCCATCGCGATCCGCCGTGCGGGGAACCCCAACTGGACGCGCTGGGGCTGGGTCGCGGCCCTCTTCGCGGTCGCCCTGGTGATAAACGTGATCGCCCTCGGCCTGAGCGGGTAGCCCGGCACCCGCGACCCGACCCACGGGTCCGGGCGGCGACCGCTACTTCTTCTTTGCCGGAGCCTTCTTGGCGGGTGCCTTGGCCGCGGGCTTCTTCGCCGCACTCGACGCAGCCTTCGCCGGAGCCTTCTTGGCGGGTGCCTTGGCCGCGGGCTTCTTCGCCGCACTCGCCGGAGCCTTCTTGGCGGGCGCCTTGGCCGCGGGCTTCTTCGCCGCGCTGGACGCAGCCTTCGCCGGAGCCTTCTTCGCGGCGGCCTTCTTCGTCGATGCGGATGCGGCCTTCTTCGCCGGAGCCTCCGCGCTCGCCGCGGGCGATTCGGCCACCTTTTCCATCGCGGCCCGCGCCATTGCCTGCACCGATGGCGGGGTGGACGACAGGGGCGGCCGCACCGTGGCGCGCATGGAGGAACGTGACTGCTGGGCCGCGGCAGCGCGTGCTGCTGCGGCGGCCTTCGGGTCGGCCTTGGGCGGCGGCTTCGGCGCAATGCGCTTGCCGGTGGGCTTGTGCTTCACCACCTGCTCGCCGGTGAGGACGTCGTCGATCAGCTTGTTCGCGGTCTCCTCGTCGATGTTCCGCGCGTACATCAGCTCGCTCACGAGCACGCGTCGCGCGCGCTCGAGCATCTGCATCTCGCCGGGGGACAGCCGGGCGTCCTGCTGCCGGCGCTCCAAGTTGCGGACCACCTCTGCGAGCTCGAGGATGTCGCCGCTGCGCAGTTTCTCCTGGTTGCGCTTGAAGCGCTGGTTCCACTGGGCGGGCATCTCGCTGCCATCGGCGGCGAGTACCGCCAGCACCTCGTTGACCGCGCGCTCATTGATGACGGGACGCAGCCCCGCGGTCTCGGCGTTCTCGCAGGGCACCATGACGGTCATCTGCGGCTGCAGGATCTCGATCGTCAGGTACTCGCGGCGCTCCCCGCGGATCTCATGGAATTCCCGGGCGAGCACTGTGCCCGCGCCATGGTGCGGGTAGACGACCTTGTCCCCAACCTCGAACATTCACTCTCCTCGTGCCATCTGATCACGCCACCGGGCGGCGGGCGCCTGGATTCGGCGCCCAGGCCGGTCCCCGGCGGGATCCGGATGCGACGTGTTTCGCGTTACATGGTACCGCGTCGGTGCGCGGCCCTGCGTACGGGCGTCCTACCAGTTTGCAGGCCAGCGCTCGAGCACCTCGGTGTGCCGCTGGGCGCGCTCGCGGCGTGCCTGCTCGGCGGGGTCATCGGCGGACTCCTTCGCCCTGCGCAGCGCCTCGATCATCTCGTGGCGACGCTGCTCCTTCTCCTTGGCCTCCTGCGCGGCCTTGCGCTTGGCCTTGGCGAGGGTGCTGTCGTGGTGCGCTCCGAACACGATCCGGCAGCATAGCGCCCCGCCCGGTGCTGCCTCAGGAGATCACGCCTCCTGCGGCGAGCGCGAGCACGAGGATTCCGAGCGCCACGCGGTAGACCACGAATATGTAGAGGGAGTGCCGCACGAGCCAGCGCAGCAGGAATGCGATGGCGCCGAAGCCGACCACGAACGAGACCACCGTCGCGATCAGGAGCGGCATCAGGCCCACGCCGCTCGACCCGGAGCCGAGTTCTCCATATAGCCCGTAGAGGCCCGAGAGCACGATCGCCGGGATCGACAACAGGAACGAGAAGCGGGCTGCGGCCTCCCGGTCGAGCCCCATCAGGAGGCCCGCGCTGATGGTGGCACCCGAGCGCGACACGCCGGGTATGAGCGCGAGGGCCTGTGCGAGGCCAACCGCGATGGCGTCACTGCGCTTCACCGAGTTCACGGGGCGGGTCTTGCGACTTGCCCAGTCGATGCCCCCCAGGATGAGGCCGAAGACGATGAGCGTGGTTCCCACGATGTAGAGGCTGCGCGCCGCCGTCTCCACCTGGTCCTTGAAGATGAACCCAAAGACCACGATCGGGATGGTGCCGATGATGAGGTACCACCCCATCCGCGCGTTGAGGTCGGACCGAAGCGACGGCGTGACGAGCGATCGCAGCCATGTTCTGACCACGTTCAGCAGATCGCGCCAGAAGTAGACGACCACCGCGACCATGGTCCCCAACTGGATCACGGCGGTGAAGAGCGCACCCGGGTCCTCCCAGCCGAAGAAGGCGGGGACGAGCAGCAGATGGCCGGAGCTTGAGATGGGGAGGAACTCGGTGAGCCCCTGCACGATCCCGTAGACGATCGCCTCGTACCAGGTCACGGGCGGGCACCCTAGCGGCGCGGGCGGGGCCGTTGCGAGGCCGCCGCGCCAGCATCCGGCCGGGCTACGTCAAGGATTGGGTAAGGGTCAGCTCGGGTCGGGGCGCGCGAGCATGATGTCGCAGGGCGCATGGCGCGCCAGGTGCAGCGCGAAGCTGCCCAGGAGCAGGCGCTCCACGCGTCCGCGCTCGGCCCCCGCCACCAGGAGGTCGACGTCGTTGTCGCCCGCCCACTCGCAGACGGCATCCGGCGGATGGCCCTCGAGAACGTGTGGCGTCGCGCCGGGGATCTCCTCCACCATCTCCGTGAGCCATGTGAGCGCTGCGGCCTGCATGGTCTCGGGATCGGGCAGGAACACGCCGCCCTCGCCCATGTAAGGCGGCGGCATGGGAAGGCTCGTCACGTGGAGCACGGAGAGGCGCGCACCGGTGAGCGCCGCCATGCGCGACGCCTCCTGCAGGGCCTTGTGCGACCCGGGGCTGTCCTCCACCGCAACCGCGACATGCGCATAACTCGTCATGGGGTCATGGTAGGCGCGGCGGTAGCATCGCGCCATGCCCGAGCCCCAGGCGATCGCCGAAAGGTACGAGGGGTTGATCCTCGACCTCGACGGCTGCCTGTGGGTGGGCAGCGTCGCTGTGCCCGGCGCCCCCGAGGCCGTTGACCGATGGCGCGCCGCCGGGCGGGCGCTGGTCTTCCTCACGAACGATCCCGCCTCCGCGCCGGAGGATGTGCTGCAGCGGCTGTGGAGCCACGGCGTGCGTGGTTCTCCGCACGAGATCGTCACGTCGGGCGTGGTGATGCAGCAGTACCTGGCGGACCGCTTCGCCGGCGGCACGGCGGTGGTGGTGGGAAGCCATGCCATGACGCGCCACGTGCAGGCCGCCGGGCTCAAGGTCGTGTCGCGCGAATCCCATGTGAGTGGGGCGGACGTCGTGGTCCTCGCCGGTCATGCCGACCTGTCGTACCGGGAGCTCACGTGGGCCGTGCGGGCGGCGCATGGCGGCGCGCCCGTCATTGCCACGGGCCGCGACCGGCTCGTGCCCGGCGAGAACGGCGTTCGACCCGGGACGGGCGCGGTGGTGGCATATGTCGAGTACGCCGCGGGCGTGGAGGTGGTGGCCGTGGGGAAGCCGGGTCCGGATGCCTGGCGCATCGCCCGCGAGCGCCTGGGCGTGGACGGCCCCGTCCTGGCGGTGGGTGATCGGCTCGACTCCGACGTGGGCGGCGCAGTGGCCGCAGGGCTTGATGCGGCCCTCGTGCTGAGTGGGGTTACCTCACGCGCTGAGGCCGATGCCTGGAAGGGCGCGCGGCCGGTAGCCGTCGCCGACGACCTCGGGCGGCTGCTCTCAGGCTAGGCGCCCTCGCGCAGCGTGCGACGCGCCACCTTGCCCGAGGGGAGGCGGGGAAGCTCATCACGCCACTCGATGACCGACGGCGCGGCGTACGCGCCGAGGGCGTGCGCGACGGCGTGATGGATCTCATGCTCGGCCGTCGCGGTGTCTGTGCCCTCGCGCGGGACGATCACGGCGACCACGCGCATGAGTCCTGCCGTGTCCGCGCGGCCGACCACGGCCACCTCGGCCACCGACGGGTGATCGTGGATGACCGCCTCCACCTGCACGGGGCTCACGAACTTGGCGTCCACCTTGAACAGGTCGTCGGCGCGGCCCACGTGCCGGTAGATGCCGTCCTCCTCCACGAGCATGTCGCTCATGCGCACCCATGGGCCGTGCAGCAGGTCGCGGGTGAGGTCGGCGCGACGCCAGTACCCCGACGTGTTGCTCGCGCTCCGGATCCAGAGTTGCCCCGGCGTACCCGGCCCGACCTCGTGGCCGTCCTCGTCGCGCAGTGACACATCGGCGCCTGGCACGGGACGCCCGAGGCGCCCGGGGAGGTCGTCACCCGGACGCGTGGACAGGACGATGTTCGAGGCCTCCGAGCATCCGAAGCCCTCGAGCACGTCGAGGCCGGGGATCACCTCGCGAAGGCGTGTGAGCACGGGGCCCGGCAGGGAATCGCCGGACGACACGCCGAGGCGAACCGAGGCGATCGCACCGCGCAGGTCGGGGTGGCGGGTGAGGAACTCCGTGAGTTGCGCCCAGAAGGTCGGAACGCCGGAGAGCACCGTGACCCCGTGCGACTCGCAGGCGTGTATGACCGTTCGCACGTTGGGCTTGGTGCGGGTGTGGACGAGGTGCGCGCCGCACCCGAGCGGGCGGAAGAAGCCATTGCCGAAGCCAAGCGACGTGTAGCCGCGTGACACCGCATGGCAGGTGTCGCCGGGGCCGAGCCCGAGGATACGAGCGGAATAGCCCTCCACCGACGCGTGCATGTCGTGATGCGCGTGCATCGCGCCCTTGGGGGTGCCGGTAGATCCCGATGAGTAGACGATGTAGGCGACGTCATCGGGATGGACCGGTGTGATCGGGGCGGGTCGTGCCTCGTCGAGCTGATCCGGGTGGATCACGCGCCATGGGCCGCCGGGCACCGGTTCGTCAGCGACCACGATGGCCACGGCGGCGTCGTCGAGCACCGACGCCAGGAGGGCGTGGTCCATGCCGGGGTCGAGGGGGATCGCCACGCCCCCGGCGGCGGCGACGCCGAGTACCGCCTGCACCCAGTGGCGCCCGTCGCGGTTCACCACCGCCACGTGCTGGCCCCTGCGAAGCCCCGCCGCCCGGAGCGCCCCCGCCGCCCGGCGCATCGCCGCGCTCAGCGCGTCGAAGTCCCACGTGCCGTCCTCGTCGCTCACCGCCGGGTCGGCACCGCGGCCATCGCGACGGTGCTGTTCGACGAGCAGATCCACGAGGTTCGCGCGCGCGCTCACCGTGGAGTCGCCTGCGATGGTGGGCGCGGTGTCCGCGGCCGCCTCATGGTCGGTGGCCACGCCATGGTTGGCCGGTCGTTCGCCCGGGCACATGACCTCCGCGAGTGCATCGATGGCCTCCGGCGGCACGCGGTTCGGGAGCACCAGCACGGCGTCGGTGGCTCCCGCCGCTGCGAAGCGGTCGAGCTCAGCCGCGATCTGCGCAGGGCTCGCGGCGAGACCGCGCGAGGGAAGCCACTTGAGGTAGGAGGCCGGTGCGTTGCCGAGTGCCTCGGCCTCCGGGGCGATCCACTCGAGAGCCTCGTCGCGACTGCGGATCGGCAGGGCGTAGATGTAGACGGCCACGCGCAAGGGGCGTGTGATGCCCGCCTCCTCGCGCGCGGCGCGCGCGATCGCCACCCGTGCACGCAGGTCGTCGGGATCGAGGAAGGCCGCGAAGATGCCGTCCGCCCGGGAGCCGGCCAACTGCAGCAGGCGCTTCTTGTGGGCGGCGACGAGGATCGGCGGCCGTGGCGAGGAGACCACCGGCGGATTGCACGGTGCATCGTCCAGCAGGCCGTCGAGCGTCGCCCCATCGGGCTGGGACCACATCGCATCGATCACCTCGAGCGCCTGCACGAGACCGGCGGTGCGCTCCTTCGGCTCGGGAAACGGGTAGCCGTAGGCCCTGTGCTCACCGGCGTCCGACCCGGTGCCGATGCCGAGGATCAGGCGACCACCGGAGATCACGTCGAGCACCGATGCCATCTTGGCCGCGAGCGGCGCGGGACGGTAGGACGCCGACATCACGGCGGTGCCGAGCGCGATGCGATCGGTGACAGCAGCCACGGCCGCGAGCCCCGTGAACGCGTCGATGGCGTCGTCGCGGGATAGGCGCCCCGGTGTCCAGAGGTGGTCGTTCAGCCAGGCGGATGCGAACCCGAGGGACTCCGCCCGGATGGCGGCATCGCGCAGGTCAGTCCACGTGGACGCGTACTGCGGGAGCCGCAGCCCGACCCGGAGGCCAGGGCCCTCCCCGGACGTCATCCCCCGAGGACGAGCACCACGTCGACGTCGGGCTGCACCGTGACGGCCGCCGACTCCACGCCGCTCCCCGCGGTGAGTGGCTCCTCGGTCTGCGCTCCGAGATCGGCTGCCACCTGCTGCGCCGCGGGGTCCTCACCGGTGCGGTAGTAGGCGATGGTGGTGGCCTGCGTGGCCGGTGCGTCGCCGATGCCGACGTTGGAATACCCGATCGACTCGGCCTGCGCCTGGGTCTTCGCGGCGAGGCCGCTCGTCTCGGTGCCGTTGAGGATCACGAGGTTGATCTTGTCTCGCGCCGGCGCGCCCGACACGGTTGCACCGGTGGTGTCGGTGGTGCCCGTGGTGCCGGTCGTCCCGGTGGTGTCGGTGGTGCCCGTGGTGCCGGTCGTCCCGGTGGTGTCCGTGGTGCTGGTGGTCGACACCGTCGCCGTGGTCTCGACCGCGTTGGCGACCGTGGGCAACACGACGCCTCCGCCGTCACCCCGGGCAAACCACCCGATGACGAAGCCGATGACGATGCAGGCGACTGCGAGGAGCACAGGCCGTGCCCACTGATTCGCGCCGCCCCCTCCGGAGGACTGGCTACCCATAGTGCGGACACTGTAGCGGCACATCGCGGAAACGTGGTGCACGGTGGATTGCGGAATGCGCGACGCCGCACTCTGGTGCTATGGTCCGCGTCGACTTGCGGGCCGTCCGGCGCCTCTGCTGAGCGCCACGCCGACCGCGTCGCAGGTCCATCAGTTCGCATCGGTCCCACCCGGGGACCTGCCGCGCATGGCGCCGTGTCATGCGCTGAGAGGTGCCAGATGGCATGAGCACATCCCTAGAGCCCACTGAGGTGCTGTCGCCCGCGGAGCGACTCGAGGCCGCCTTGGCCGACCCGGCCACGTGGTGGCCCAATGTGGTTCTTCGCGAGCACCAGATCGAGGCCCTCGACGAACTCGGCGTGCGGTTGCGTGCCGGCGCCACGCGTACCTGGGTGGATGCCCCCACCGGGTCCGGCAAGACCATCACCTTCTGCGCGCTGGCCGCGGCCCTCGACGGCTCGGCCGTCGTCTTCGTCCCCCGTCGCAACCTCGCCGAGCAGACCGCGCAGGCGCTGTCCACCTTCTTCCCCGACGTCCCCTTCAGCATCGATGGGGTCGGCTCCATTGGTCGTCCCGGCGTGGCGATCTGCACGTATCAGGCCGGCCTGCGAAACCAGGCAGACGCCGACTGGGATGCCGTCACGCTGGTCATCTGCGACGAGGCTCACACCACGCTGGGCGCCCAGACCCGGCGAATGATCGATCGCGCGGAGGACGCCGTCATCGTGGGGTTCACCGCCACGCCGGCCACCACCACCGGGCATGTCGAGCAGGTGTTCGGTCCCGTGGCGGCGACGCTCGATCGTCAGTCGGCCATCGACCGCGGAATCCTGTGTCCGCTCCGCTCCCTGCGGGTCGAGCGCGCGGTCGACCTGTCCGACGTCACCAGGGTGCGGGGCGACTTCGACCAGGCCAGCCTGGGTCGCGCCCTCGACCGCGCCCTCTGGCACCGTGCCTGCGCGGAGGTGTGGGCCGAGCACTTCATGCCGCTTGGGCTCGCGGGCGTCGCCTATACGGCAACCGTGGCCCAGGCCCATGCCCTTGCCGATGAGATGACGGAGCGCGGCGTGAAGGCCGCGGCCGTGTCGGGTCAGACACCTGCGCGCGATCTTCAGCGGATCCTGCGCGACTTCGGTGCGGGCCGCGTGGACGTGCTCTGCAACGCCGATCTCCTCACCGAGGGGTGGGACGAGACACGCGCGTCGGTGGTGATGCACCTTGCCCCGACAACGAGCGAGCGGGTATTCGTGCAGCGCCTGGGCCGCGTCATGCGCCCGGCACCCGACAAGGAGGCCGTGTCGGTCGAGTTCCTGCCGGCGGGCGATCCCATGGGCGTCCAGACCAGTCACGACCTCTTCGGCATGGGGTGGTACAAGCCGCTCGGGCGCGTGGCGGGACCGCCCGAGGGCGGGGAGCGCGGCAAGCTCGCGCGCGCGGCGGAGCTGCTCGCGCAGCAGGACGGGGGCCGCGCGAGCCTGGTGAACCCCGGTGCGTCGCCGGCGACGCTCGTCGCGGGGTTCCAGGACGGCGGGTGGCGCGAGGCCGACCCTGCGGATATCCCCATCAGCGTGATGGAGGAGTGGGTCGAGGCCGCGGCGCGCGATACCGACTGGCAGGAGGTCGCCGAGACCCTGGCCGCGGGGATCGACCCCCTGGGCGCGCACGCGTGGTGGGCACTCTCCGGCGTCGTGGCCCGGCAGGCCGAAAACGGTGATGAGCAGCCCATGTGGCGCGCATGGGCGCTCGCCCTGCTCGTGCAGCCCGACCTGCGACAGGCGCTACCTGCCGACGCCCCACGGGCGGTGCTCGACCGCCTGCGCATGACGGCGCGCGAGCGCATTCGGGCCCTCTGGTTCCACGCAGATCAGGCGGGTCGGTGGGAGAACGTCGCCTCGCTCGAGCAGCAGGGCCGCTCGGCCGAGCGGCGTCGCCGCTGGTCGGCGCTCGACTCGGCCTCGTCGTGGGCGCCGGCGTGGGCCTGGGAGGTATCGCGTGGCCTGGCCGACGCCAGTCGCCCCGGGCGCAACCAGGAGATCCATCGGATCGCCAAGTGGGAGTCGCAGCACCTCATCGAGAATGGCGGCGAGATCGGGCTGATCGGCCTCTGGCTGCGCGCCGTGGGGGCGCCGGCGCCCGATCCGGTGGCGCCGCCGCCCGAGGGGTCGCCCCTCAAGGTCGGGCAGGCAGGCCGGGTGGTCCTGGCGCTCGGGCCCGGGGATGTGCCCCTGCGCAGCGAGGACATCCGCGTGGCCAGCCGTGCGGCGGGGACCTGTGGCGGCTGGGCCGCATTGCGCGGCGCGCTTGACGCCATCGACTGGACCGAGCCCGAGGCGCGGCGCGCGTTGCGCGCCGCCGTGGGAAGCCGCAACTCGAAGGCCCTGCACAGCACCCGCGTGTGGAACCAGTTGCGCCCCAGAGCCCCGCGCCTGCCGGAGGCCGCGGAGATCGGAATCGGCGGGCAGGGCTCAGAGGACGGAAGCAGCACGCGCCGCCGCCGTCGACGCAGGCGCAAGATGTCCACGTCGGAGGTCGCGGCGCCGGAGGCATCGACCACGACCAATGGGACGGCGGGCGAGAGCACTGGGTCGGATGCGAGCGCGAGCGGTGAGGCCCCCGCAGAGGGCACTGCGCCGCGCAAGCGCCGCCGCCGCCGCAGGCGGCGCCCCACGGGTGCGGGTTCCGGCTCCGGCGGTGATGCCGGTACGGCCGACGCCTCTGCGTCCGACGCCGGATGAGCCCAGAGGACGTGAGCGGCGCCGCATCGGTGGCTGATCGCCGGTGGGCCAGCGTGAGGGCCATTGCCGCAGACATCGCGCGCCTCGAGGCGCGTGACCGCGAGGACGGCCTGGATGACGACGAGCGCGTGGAGCTGGCCCGCCTGCGGATCCAGGCCGAGCGCGCGAGCACCCGGGCCATGCTCGCGGATGAGCTCGCTGATCGCATCGACCAGGCCGAACGCACGCGCGACCGGCACGGAGGTGCTGCCGGAACCTGAGCGGGCGTTCTTCAACGGCTCTTAATGTGCGTTACCGCAGCCTTCATATCGGGGGCTTACGGTTCGGCGCGTGCAAGATACGGGTATGAACGATCCGCTCCCTCCCCTGGAGGGTCGCCCCGGTCCGTCCGATGGGTTGCCGCCACTGGGGGCACGGAGGACCACGCCGACCGGTGGGCTGCCGCCACTCGGGCCGGCCGAGCCGGGGCCCGATGCCGCATCTCCGGGATCGGCGGACGTACCTGTGCCTCACGACGACAGGCCCGCGGCCGCCGCGCCTCCGGCCGGACCACCCCCGGGGACGCGGGGCATCGGTCGCGCGCCGCGCGATGCCGGACGCCCGGGTCAATCGTCTGGACGCGGTGGTGGACGCCGGACCGGGGTCGCTGCGATGGTTGCTGCCGCGTTGGTGGCGGGTGCGGTCGCCGGTGGCGCCACCACCTACCTGATGAACGCCGATGGGACGGACGATCCGTCTGCGCAGGTCACGAGTGGATCGTCGTCATCCTCGCAGCCGCGCCTTGCCCTGCAGGACGCCATTGCACGGGTCGATGGCGCCGTTGTCCAGGTGCAGACGCCTTCGGGCCTGGGGAGCGGGGTGGTCATCAGTCCGCGCGGGCTGATCATCACGAACAACCACGTCATCGAGGGCGCATCCGGCGACCAGATACTTGTGATCACCGCGGACAATCGGCGTGTGCCGGCCACCATCGCGGCGAGGAACCCATCCAAGGATCTGGCGGTGCTGAAGCCGCAGGGGTCGGTGGGAGACGGCATCGAGCTGGCGTCCGAGCCGGATGGCGCACTGCGTCCGGGTGACCAGGTGTTCGCCATCGGCAGCCCGTTCGGCCTGCAGGGCACGGTGACGGTCGGCGTCGTGAGCGCCGTGAATCGCCGGGGCGACCGCGGCATGCGGATGATCCAGACCGATGCCCCCATCAACCCGGGCAACTCGGGAGGTGGCCTGTTTGACCTGCGCGGTCGCCTCGTGGGGGTTCCCACATCCATCAACTCGCCGGTGCCGGGCAATGTCGGCATCGGCTTCGCCGTGCCTGCCAACCAGGTGCGAATCGAACTGGAGAGCGTCACGTGAGCGACGAAGGAGCAGTCATGCCGGAACCGAGTGCCGCCGGAGGCCCCGGCGGGTCCGAGTCCCGTCCATCGGCCAGCGCGGCCGACGCCATTCCCATTCCGTCGGCGACCGCGACCCCGCGTGACCGGCTCGAGGCGGTGCTCTATGAGTTGCGGCGCGTGGTGGTGGGGCAGGACGAACTGCTCGATCGCATCCTCGTCGCCCTGCTCGCCCGCGGCCACGTGCTGCTCGAGGGCGTGCCGGGTCTCGCGAAGACGCTGACCCTCGAGACGGTCGCGAAGGTGGCAGGGGGGCGGTTCAGCCGCATCCAGTTCACGCCGGACCTCGTGCCCAGCGACGTGGTGGGCGGTCAGGTGCTCGACCGGGATGGCGAGTTCTCCACGCGCCTGGGCCCGGTGTTCGCCAACTTCGTGCTTGCTGACGAGATCAACCGCGCCCCTGCGAAGGTGCAGTCGGCGCTGCTCGAGGTGATGGCAGAGGGCCACGCGTCCATCGCCGGTGAGACCCACCCCGTGGACCGCCCGTTCTTCGTTCTGGCGACGCAGAACCCGATCGAGAGCGAGGGCGTGTACGCACTGCCCGAGGCCCAGCTCGACCGCTTCATCTTCAAGTTGGTCGTCGGGTATCCCACGGCCGCGGATGAGCAGGAGATCGTTCGGCGCATGGCATCCGATCCGCCCGAGCCGCGGCGCCTGCTCGACCCCGCGCAGCTCACGGAACTGCAGCAGAAGGCCGATGAGGTGTTCGTGGATCACCGCGTGCGCTCGTATGCGGTGCAGCTCGTGACGGCGACGCGTGACCCCGCGGAGGCCGGCCTGCCCGACCTGGCGCCGTATCTCGAGCTGGGTGGGTCGCCGCGTGCCTCGCTCTCGCTCATCCGGGGCGCCCGGGCGCTGGCCGTCATGCGCGGCCGGTCGTACGTGCTGCCCGAGGACGTCGCATCGTTGTTCCACGATGCCCTGCGCCACCGCGTGGTGCTGAGTTACGAGGCACTGGCCGCCGACGTGGAGCCGGACCAGGTGCTCGATCGCATCGTGGCCGCTATTGCGCAGCCGAAGGTCGAGATCGGTGGCAGCCGCGCCGCCGGCTGACACCACGCCGTCCCCGGCATCCATCGGGCGCAGCGCGGCCTCGTTGCTGCGCCGCGTGGAGGTGCGCGTGGGCCGCAGGCTCGACGGCCTGCTGCAGGGCGAGCGACGCGGCCGGCGACCCGGTCCCGGTGGCGACGCCGCGATCACGCGCGCGTACGAGCCCGGCGACGATGTCCGCTGGATCGACTGGCCCCTCACGGCCAGGTCGGGCTCACCCATGGTCCGCGTGCCCGAGCTCGAGCCGGTGCTCACCACCTGGGCGCTCGTCGACATGTCGCCCTCCATGGCATTCGGCACTCATGGCGGTACGAAGATCGACCAGGCGCGCGAGGTCGTGGCGGCGCTGGGCGTGGTACTGCGCAGGCGCGGTGACCGCCTGGGGCTCGCCGTGACAACCGCGGGCAACCTCGATCTGGTGCACCCGCCGCGCGGTGACCGACGGGGGCTCATCGACGCCGTCGCCGCAGTGGAGTCGGTCGTGCCGGCGGGCGAGGGCCGCACCGACCTCGCCCGTGCCGTGAACCTCGTGGGTCGCGTGGCCCGCCATCGCGGGATGGTGGTGATCATCAGCGACATGCCGTGGGCTGAGGGCCTGGAGCGGGCCATCGGCGGCCTGAGTCGCAGGCACGACGTCATCGTGGTGGAGATCCGCGACCGACGCGAGCGGGAGATACCGCCCGTGGGCGTCATCCCGCTGCGCGATGTCGAGACCGGTCGCACCCTGCTGGTGGATACCTCGGACCCGCGCTTCCAGGAGCGCTTCACCGAGGCGGTGGACGATGCGGAGCGCCGCCGCCGCGCGATGATCGCCCGTACGGGGGCGCGCTATGTGGTGATGGAGCCCGGCCGCGACTGGCTCCTCGACCTCGCGCGGGCACTGGGAACGGCGCGGCCGGCCCGGAGGGCATCGTGAGCTTCGCGAGCCCCTGGGCCCTGCTGCTGCTCATCCCGTTGATCGCAGGCGTGGCCTGGTGGGTGTGGCGCGAGCGGCGCGGACCACGCCGTGCGGCCGTGCCCTTCGCCGATCTCGACCTGGTGGCATTCGCGGCCCCGCGCCGGCGATGGACCCGCTGGCTGCCGGGTGGCCTGCTCGTGCTCGCCCTCACGGCCTTCACCGTCGCACTCGCACGGCCCGAGGCGACCACGTCCGTGCCGCGCGAGGAGGGGACGATCATGCTGGCCATCGACGTCTCGGGCTCGATGGCGGCCGATGACGTAACGCCCTACCGCCTGCGCGCCGCGCAGGATGCCGCGAAGACGTTCGCCGAGCGCGTGCCGCGCCAGTTCCAGGTGGGACTCGTGGCCTTCAACGGCCAGGCCGACGTGCTGCTCCCGCCCACCACGGACCGACAGGCCTTTGCGCGATCGGTGGACGCGCTGGTGGCTGACGGCGCCACGGCATCGGGCGAGGCCATCATCTCCTCCGTGGAGGCCCTGCGCGCGACGCAGCCCGGAGCATCGACTCTGAGAAGCGCGCGGGTGCTGCTTCTCTCCGATGGGGCGAACACGGTCGGCGCCATGCCGGAGGATGCCGCCAGGATCGCCAAGGCGGCCGGCGTGCCGGTGTACACCGTTGCCCTCGGCACGGCCGAGGGCGTGCTGCCCGATGGGCGCGCTGTGCCACCGGACCCGGCGTCGCTCGCGGCGGTCGCCGAGATCACCGGGGGCCAGTCGTTCGAGAGCAAGGACGCCGAGTCGGTGCGCACGGTCTATGAGGACCTCGGCACCTTCGTCGGCACGCGGACGATCATCAGCGAGGCCACGGCCTGGCCGACGGCCATCGCGGCCCTGCTCCTCGTGCTTGCCGGCGTGGCCGCGTGGCGTGTGGGGCCGAGGCTGTGACGTTCCTCTCGCCGATCTGGCTGTGGGGCCTGCTCATCGTGCCCGTGCTCGTGGTGCTGGCCGTGGTGTGGGAGCGCCAGCGGGGTGAGGCCGCCCGCGCGTTCGCTGACCCGCGGGTGATGACGGTGGGTGCCGACGCCAGGACGCGGCTGCTGCGCCGGGTGGCGCTCGGCCTGGCGATCCTCGCGGCAGCCATGGGGCCCATCGCGCTGGCCCGGCCCGCCGTGGATACCACCGAGGAGCGCCGGCAGGGCGCGGTCATGCTGGCCATCGACACCTCGAACAGCATGAAGAAGACCGACCTGCAGCCGAGCCGGCTGGACGCCGCGAAGGAGGCCGCCAACCGGTTCCTCGACGCCGCGCCGGATGAGGTGCTCGTCGGACTCGCCACGTTCGACGACCGGGCGGTGGTGCGCGTGGTGCCGACCCTCGACCGTCCGGCGCTGCGCGCGGCGCTCGACAACCTCGAGATGAAGGAGGGAACCGCCCTGGGGTCCGCAGTCGTGGCGAGCCTGGGTGCGTTGAGCGGTGCGGGCGTGCTCGAGCAGCCGCCGGCGACGCCGCAGGAGTCGGCGGGCCGGGTGCTCGTGCTCACGGATGGAGCGGGGAACGTGGGGATCACGCCGGAGGAGGCGACCCAGCGCGCCCGCGAGAAGCGCGTGCCGGTGTACACCGTGATGCTCGGCAACGATGCCGGCCGACCCGACCGACCGCCGCCCCCGGAAACCCTGGCCACGATGGCCACGCAGACCGGCGGGGTGTTTGCACAGACGGCCACGACCGACGACCTTGTGCGCATCTTCGAGGACATCGGCGGTGCGCTCACCCAGGTGCCGACGGTGCGGCAACTCACGGTGCTGGCGCCGCTGCTCGCACTGTTGCTGCTGGCGGGGGCCGGTGCCCTTGTGTTCGTCGCCCGCAGCCAGCCCGTGGCACGGGGCCCCGGCGCGGGGATCGGAACGCTGCCACCGCTCTCCTGATGTCCGTGGGGGCGGCAGGAGCCCGCCGCCCTAGTCGAGCTGGGAGAACCTCTCGACGTCCTCCTTCTCGCCGATCACGAGAAGGACGTCGTCAGGGTTGAGCACCGTGTCCGGCCCGGTGAGGGTGAACCGTCCGCCCGGGGCCTTGGTGCACACCACGGTGACGTCGTACTTCCTGCGCAGGCCCACCTCGGCGAGTGTGCGGCCGAGTGCCTCTTTCGGGGCCGTGGTCTCAGCCATGGCGAAGTCGGCGCCGATGAGCACGAAGTCGAGCGTCAGGCCGACGAGCCCGTGGGCCACGCGGTCACCCATGTCGCGCTCGGGGAACACCACGCGGTGCACGCCAAGCCGCTCGAGGATGCGCCCGTGGCGGTCGCTCACGGCCTTGGCCCACACGCGCGGTACGTCGAGCTCCAGCAGCACGGACGCGGCGAGGATGCTGGCCTCGATGTCGTTGCCGATCGCGACGACGGCCGTCTGGACATCCTCGGCGCCGATCATCCGCATGGCGTCGATGTCGGTTGCATCGACCTGCACGGCCTCGGTGAGGAGTCCCGCATGGCGCTGGACGAGCTTCTCGTCGGAGTCGACGCCGAGCACGTCCTGGCCCAGGTCCATGAGGCTGCTCGCCGCCGCCGATCCGAAGCGGCCGAGTCCGACGATCATGATCTCTGCGCGGCTAGCCAACGATGGGCCTCTCCTCGGGATAGCGGTACGTGGTTCCGGTCTCGCGGAGGACCAGCGCGGCGCCGAGTAGCTGCGGCGCGAGGCGTCCGATGACCATGAGCACGATGAGTATGCCGTGGGCGACGCCCGGCAGCGAGCCGGTGATGCCCGTGGACAGCCCCGTCGTGGTGAAGGCGGACGTGACCTCGAACAGCGCGGCGTTGAGCCCGACGTCCGCCGCGATGAGCAGCGCGAGGGTGCCGACGAGGATCGAGCCGGCGAAGATGACCGTCACGGCGAGTGCCTGGCGGATGGCGGGGAACGGCAGCCGGCGGCGCATGAACTGCACATCCGCGGCCCCACGGAGCGACGCCGCGGTGGCGAGGACGAGGACCAGCATGGTGGTGACCTTGATGCCGCCGGCCGGGGACACGCTGCCGCCGCCGATGAGCATGAGGAAGTCCGTGAAGAACAGTGTTTCCTCCCGCATGTCGGCGTAGTTCACGCTGGACAGACCCGCCGAGCGCGGGGTGATCGCCTGGAAGGCCCCGTTGAGCAGGCGCTCGCCCTCGGGCATCGCGCCGAGCGTGCCTGGGTTGGTCCACTCGAACGCCGTCACGACCACGATGCCCAGGACCAGCAGGATCGCCGTGCCCAGGAGCGTGAGGCGTGTGTGCAGGGACCACCGTGGTCGTGCCAGGCCCAGGCGCCTGCGGCGCGTGAGGTCTGCCCACACGGGAACGCCCAACCCGCCGGCCACGATTCCCACCGCCACGGTTCCCAGCACGATGACGTCCCCCTGGAATCCCTGGAGGCTGTTCGTGAACAGGCTGAATCCGGCACCGTTGAAGGCGCTGACCGCCTGGAAGACCGCATCCCAGGCCGCGCGGCCCGCGGTGTAGTCGAGGGACAGGAATCGGGCGAACAGGATCAGCGCGAGGATCGCCTCGATGGTGGCGGAGAGAATCGCCACCCCGACGATCACGCGCTTGACCTCCCCGGGCTCGAGGACGCCCTGCTCCGCCTGGGCTGCCTGCCGGCGTCGCATTCCCAACCGCCCGCCGATGATGACGACCAGGAGAGCGGTGAACGTCATGATGCCGAGGCCGCCGAGCTGGATCAGCGCCAGCAGCACGGCCTGTCCGAACCCCGTCCAGTGGGTGGCGGTGTCCACCACGGTCAGTCCTGTGACCGTCACGGCGCTCGCGGATGTGAACACCGCATCGCCGAATGAGGCCGCCCCGCGTCCGGTGCTGCTGATCGGGAGCATGAGGAGCACGGTGCCGACGGCGATGACCCCGAGGAATGCCAGCAGGAGCGGGCGTGTCGGGCGCACGCGCTTCCGTACGGTCGGGCGGCGGCGGGACCACATTGCTGCGATCCTCGCAGATATGCCGCAGCACGGTGGGCTAGGGTCAGCCGCGTGGCGTATCTCACGCGCTTCGTCCCCCAGCGCCTGCGGGGACACCACATCGACCCCACGGCATGGCGGCGCATGGATCGTGCGGCGCTCAAGCACCTGCTCGGGCGCATCGCCACATACGCGATCTTCCTGCTCATCATCATCGGGATCATCAAGCTGGTCCCGAGGATCTGGCAGGACGTGCAGGCGGGGAACCCTGCGCTCGTGGCGCTGGCCGTGCCGTTCGAGATCCTCTCGGTGGCGGGCTACATCGTGTTGTTCTGGGCCGTGTACGGGGCTGCCGCCCATCGTCTGGCCCAAGGTGCCGACACGCCGGCCCGCCCGCTGTCGCTGAGGGAGAGCATGCAACTCACGACGTCGCGCCTGGCGCTGGGCGACACGTTGCCGGGCGGCGGCGCCACCGGCTTCGCCGTGCAGTTCTGGGCACTCGCCCGTGCTGGCTTCACGGCCGCGCAGATATCGCGCACCACCACCGCGTTCCTCGTGCTGTCGAACACCGTGATGACCGTGATGATCATGCTGCTCGGCATCCTGCTCGGCGCCGGACTCCTGGCCGGTGACCTCCACCCCGCGCTCACGTGGATTCCGGCAGCCATCGCCGCCTCAGTGGTCGGGGTGATCATCTTCTTCGCCTGGAAGGGCCGCCGCTTCGTGCCCCCCGACCCCGACGCGCAGCAGCCGGTGACGGGCCGCTTCGCCAGGACCCGGACCCTGCTGCGGGACGTCAGCGACCGTCTGCCGCCGGGCGCCTACGACGCGGTGCGGACCCTGCGCCGCCCGTGGGCCATCGTCGGGATGCTCGCCAACCCCGGGTTTGACTTCGTGGCGTTCTACCTCGGCATCTCGGCGGTCACCGACCCCCTGCCGCTGTCAGTGATGCTGATGGCCTACTTCATCGGGCAGGTGGGATCGCTCGTGCCGCTCCCCGGTGGCATCGGCGGAGTGCAGGGCCTCGCGATCGGAGTCCTGGTGGCCGGGGGCATGGACGCGCACTACGCGACCGCCGGCGTACTCGTATGGACGGGCGTTGCGCTCGGTACGCAGATCGTGTGGGGCATGTGGCAGTACTGGTTCCTGCGCAAGTCGATCAAGCGCTGGCAGGCCGAGGACGATGCCGCGGCCGCAGGCGGCAGCGGGGGCGGAGTAGCCTCGGCGCCTCCGACCACCTAGCCGTCAGGGGACCCGCGCCGATGTGCTCACGAATCTTCCTCTCCACCGCCTCCGGCATGCGCGTGGCCTGTCGGAGCGTGGACTGGTATGTCAGTGACGAGCCCGTGATCTGGGCCCTGCCCGCCGGCCTCGCACGACGCGGAGCACCGGGTGCAGACGCGCTCGAATGGACGTCGCGCCACGCGTCGCTGGCCGTGAGCGGGTGGAACGCCACGACATCCGAGGGCGTGAACGACGCCGGGCTCGCCGCCCATGTCCTGTACCTCGAGGACTCGGTCTGGGAGGAGCCCGATGCACGTCCCGCGCTCGGGAACCTCATGTGGGCCCAGTGGGCCCTGGACACGTGCGCGACGGTGGCCGAGGTGCTGGCATCGCTGGAGTCGGTGCGCATCGTCGATGTCCCGACCCGGGGGACGTCGCTGGGCCTGCACATGGCGGTGGAGGACCGCAGCGGCGACGCGGCGGTGGTCGAGGTTCTTGCAGGCGGCGTCGTGATTCATGAGGGGCGCGACGCGCGGGTGGTCACCAACGAGCCGCCACTCGACGAGCAGCTGGCGGGGCTTGGGCGGTACGCGGCATTCGGGGGCGATGAGGCGCTGCCGGGTGATGTCGACCCCGCCTCCCGGTTTGTCCGGGGCACCTATTTCCTGGACCACCTGCCCGAGCCGGCCGACGCCGATGAGGCGCTGGCGGGCGCCGTGAGCGTGATCCGCTCGATGTCGGTGCCGTTCGGAGCGCCGAGTGAGCCGTTCGGCACGTACCCCACGTGGTGGGTGTCGGCGACCGACATCGTCGCCGGTCGCCTCATTTTCCAGTCGACCCTGTCGCCATTCGCCGTGTGGCTCGACCTGCCGGACGCCATCGCCCGCGCCACGGGCGTGGGCCCGTTGGGCGTCGACCCGCTGCAGCCCGGGCTGGCGGGGGACATCGCCGCCGATCTCAGTCCGATGACGCTTCCCTACTAGGCGCCCGCAGTGACCCGCTGCGCACCGGTGGCCCGGGGTGCAGTCAGCTCGTCGGCGTGCCCACGCCCGCCGGGCCGGCGATGCGGGGGGCGGCGAGCGCGATGATCGCGCCGGCGAGGAGCACCCCGGCGGCGACGAGCACGGCCGGGTTGAGGCCGTCCACGTAGGCCTGCCCGGTGGCGTAGGAGCCTGATGCAGTGAAGATGGCGATCATCACCGCGATCCCGAGTGCGCCGCCAATCTCGCGGACGGTGTTATTCGTGCCGGAGGCCTTGCCGATCTGGACCTGCGGTACGGACTGCACGAGCAGGTTGGCCACCGGCGCGAACACCATGGACATACCGAATCCCGCGAGCAGGAAGCCGCCGAACAGGCCCATGTAGGAGATGTCGGGGGTGATCGTGAGCCCCATCCAGAGGAAGGCGCCCGACATGATGAGGAGCCCCGCCGACATGAACGGTCGTGCGCCGAAGCGATCGCTGAGCAGGCCCGCGAACGGTGCGATGAATATGGGCATGATGGTCCAGGGCAGCACCTTGAGGCCTGCCACGGCGGGGCTGTCACCCTGGACGGTCTGCAGGAACTGCGCGAGGAAGAACACCGCGCCGAACAGCCCGAAGTAGAGGCACACTGACGCGGCGTTGGCCACGTTGAGGCCGCGGTTGCGGAAGAACGCGAGCGGCAGCATGGGGTGGGGCGCACGCGACTCCCACCAGAGGAAGATCAGCACGAAGGCCGCGCCGCCAACGAGCGTGCCCAGGATTTCCGGGGACCCCCAGCCAGCCTCGTTTCCCCGCACGATGCCGTAGACGACTCCGAACACCCCGATGCCGGCGAGGAGCATTCCGATGAGATCAAGTCCGGTGTCCGGCCCGTACGACTCCCGCAGCTTCCAGAGCGCGAGCCCGGCGGCCACAACCCCGATGGGCACATTCACCCAGAAGATCCAGTGCCAGGAGATCCCGTCCACGATGGCCCCGCCGATCACGGGTCCTGCGGCCACCGCGAGTCCGGAGATGCCTGACCAGATTCCGATCGCCAGACCCCGTTTTCCGGGCGGGAAGGCGTCGGCCAGCAGGGTGAGCGAGAGCGGCAGCACCGGGGCCGCGCCCAGACCCTGCAGCGCTCGGAAGAAGATGAGCCACTCGATGCTGGGGGCCAGTGCGCACCCGGCCGATGCGAGCGCGAAGACGAACAGGCCTGCGGCGAACACCCGGCGGCGCCCGAAGCGGTCACCGAGCGCCGCGCCCGTGAGCAGGAGTACCGAGAACGCCAGCGTGTATGCGTTGACCACCCAGCCAAGGGTGGTGACCGACGCCCCGAGGTCTACGCGGATCACCGGCAGCGCGGTGGTGACCACGAGGTTGTCGAGGGTGACCATGAAGAGTCCGATGCCGGTGAGTACGAGCGCCCAGACATGAGCGCGCCGCGGTGTGGTGGCAACGGGGTCGTGGCCGGTCGGCATCATGGGCACGCTATCCCGTGGGAGGCGTCCGGCAGGGGCGAATCGGGGAGGCCACTCACTGTGTGACCGGCCCCACCATGTGAGCGAGCCCACGGCGCCCGGAACCTGCTGTGCCTAAGGTCCTCCGCGCAACCACAACGGAAGGAAGTCCCGTGGCGGACGGAGCAGACATCAGCCTGAAGGAGAATGGCCCGATCCTGGTGAGCGGTGAGTTCTCGCTCACGGGCGAGGACGGCCAGCCGTTCACGGACCTCAACCCCACCATCGCGCTCTGCCGGTGCGGGATGAGCGCCAACAAGCCGTTCTGCGACGGCAGCCACTCGCGGGAGGGATGGTCCTCCCGATAGGAGGCGCTGAGGAGGCCCGTGAGGTCGCGGGGGCCGGGCCGGGCTGGGCGCGTCGCGCGCCTACGCCCCTGCGGCGGTAAGGCGCGCGATCTCGGACAGCCCCTCGGCGGCCACGCTGGCCTGTCCGAGTTCGTCGGGGTCGCTCACGGTGATCTCACCGTGCTCCACGGCCCGCGCGAGGTCGAGCGCCGCCTCGATGGCCCGAAGGTGATCCGTGGTGAGCGCCACCACTACTGCGTGTTCGTCGATCTGTCTGCCTGCATCCATACGCCGTATGGTTGCGCGCCCGCAGGAAATTGCAAGGGCCAGCGGTGCCCGTGACATGCATGGGCAGCTCGTCCGTATTGGCACGATCCACCGCCACGGCAGGTGCCACTGGGGGACGGTGCAGGGCCGCGGCCATGCCCGGGCCGTTCAACCGGTAGGTTGACGGCATGCCAGAACGCCGCCGCTTCGGATCGACCGACCTCGACGTATCCCCCGTGTGCCTCGGGACCAACGTGTTCGGATGGACCTGCGATGAGGAGACCTCCTTCGCCGTGCTCGACGCCTACGTCGCCGCGGGCGGGAACTTCATCGACACCGCCACCGTGTACTCCACCTGGGTGCCCGGCAACCAGGGCGGCGAGTCGGAGGCCATCATCGGACGCTGGCTCGCAGCGCGCGGCCGGCCAGATGACCTCGTGATCGCCACGAAGGTGGGCTACCCCGGTGACCCGCACATGCGCGCCGGGCTCGACCGCGAGAACGTGCGCGCGGGAATCGAGGGCTCGCTCGAGCGTCTCGGGGTGGACACGATCGACCTCTACTACGCGCACAAGGACGACGAGTCGATCCCGCTGGCGGATGCCCTGCACAACCTCGACGAGCTCAAGGAGGAGGGCCTGGTCACATATCTGGCTGCCTCCAATTACTCGCCGGGGCGTCTGGCCGAGGCCCTGGACGTGGCCGACGCGGAGGGCCTCGCGCGGTTCCAGGGGTTCCAGCCGCACTTCAACCTGCTCGAGCGCGCGGAGTACCAGGGCGACGGCGAGGACATCTGCGTGCGCGAGCACATCGGGGTGGCGCCGTACTTCACGCTCGCCCGCGGCTTCCTCACCGGCAAGTACCGCCCGGATGCGGACCTGCCCGCGACACCGCGCGCGGCGGGCATCTCGCAGGCGTACCTGAACGATCGTGGCTGGAACATGCTGGCGGTGCTCGACGACGTCGCGGCGGCCCACGCAGCCACTCCCGGCCAGGTGGCGCTGGCCTGGTTGATGCGCTATCCGGGGGTCGTCTGCCCGATCGCAAGCGCCACGAGCACGGCCCAGGTGGACGAGATGATGGGCGCCGTCGGGCTCGAGTTGACCGATGATGAGTTCGCGCGCCTGGATACCGCCGGGCGCTGACGGCACGGACGCGCTGCGCAATGAGCCCAAGCATCGCGGTTCCGACGTTGCACTCGGGGGTGCCGTCATGTACCAATCCGCATCCCCCGGGACGGTCCGCATTGTGCGCCGTACCGGGGTTTGTGCGTGACGCTTTCATGATCTACAGCCCGACGACCATTCCCACACCGCCTCGCCAGGCGGCTCGCGCCTAGCGCGACCTGGGCCCAGGGCCGACCGGAAGAGCGAGATGGCAACAACCGACACGCCGCGCATGGTCATTGGAGTGCCACGGGAGCAGCGCGAGGGTGAGACCCGCGTGGCGCTCTCGCCGACGGCGCTTCCCCAGCTGACCAAGGCGGGCTTCGAGATCGTGGTGGAGTCGGGCGCGGGTGACGCGGCCGGCTATCCGGACTCGTCGTTCACCGATCGCGGAGCGCGCATCGGAAGCCGCGACGACGCCTTCGCCGCGGACGTGCTGGTGCAGGTGAACGTGATGGACGGCGACGCGGCCTGCGGCGACCTCGCCCGGCTGCGCCAGGGCCAGGTGGTGGTGGGCTCGGTTGCCCCGTTCGCCCGGCCCGACCTCGTGAAGGCGGTTGGCGCCACCGGCGCGACGCTCTTCGCCCTCGAGCTCGTGCCGCGTACCACGCGCGCGCAGTCGATGGACATCCTGTCCTCGCAGGCGGCCGTGGCCGGGTACAAGGCCGTGATCATCGCGGCCGATCAGCTGCCTCGGATGTTCCCGTTGCTCACCACTGCGGCCGGCACGATCGCCCCTGCGAAGGTGTTCGTGATCGGCGCGGGCGTTGCAGGCCTCGCGGCCATCGCGAACTCGCGCCGCCTCGGCGCCCTCGTGGAGGCCTACGACGTGCGCCCCGCTGCGCGCGAGGAGGTCGAGTCGCTCGGCGCCCGCTTCGTGGAGCTGCCGCTCGAGACGGGTCAGGAGGAGGGCTCCGGCGGGTACGCGAAGGAGCTTTCGGAGGACACCATCCGCAAGCAGCAGGAGCTGATGGCGAAGACCGTTGCAGGAAGCGACGTGGTCATCACCACCGCGCAGGTGCAGGGCAGCACGGCTCCGGTGATCGTCACCACGGAGATGGTGCAGCAGATGGCACCCGGTTCGGTGATCGTGGACCTCGCGGCGGAGCAGGGCGGCAACTGCGAGCCCACCGTCGCAGGCGAGACGATCGACGTGAACGGGGTGAAGGTGATCGGCGTGGTCAACCTCCCCGGCACCATCCCGGTCCACTCGAGCCAGCTCTTCGGCAAGAACGTGGCCAACTTCGTGACCCTGATGGTGGTCGACGGCCGGGTGGACGTGGGCGTCGACGACGACGTCATCCGCGAGAGCGTCGTCGCCACGGGTGGCGACGTCGTGAACAACCGGGTGCGCGAGGCGCTCGGCATGGAGAAGCTCCCCGAACCGGAGCCCCCGGCGCCGGAGCCGGAGCCGGAGGAAACCGCGGCGACTGAGGAGGCTGCCACGTGAACGTCAGCGTTGAGTTCATCATGACGGGGCTGTTCGTCTTCGCCCTGGCCGGCTTCCTCGGCTTCGAGACGATCCGTCGCGTGCCGCGCCTGCTGCACACCCCGCTCATGGCCCTCACGAACGCCCTCTCGGCGATCTCGCTGGTCGGATCGATCGTGGTGCTGGGAGGCCAGTTCACCGCGTACACGACGATCCTCGGCTTCGTGGCGGTGATCGCCTCGACCATCAACGTGGTGGGTGGCTTCCTGATCACGGACAAGATGCTCAAGATGTTCAAGCCGCGGGAGAAGCCCAAGCCACCTGAGGCGGCCGAGGCGGAGGCGGGCTCATGAACACGTTCCTGCCGCTTGCCACCGGGTTCTTCGTGAACCCGGACACCGACACGCTCCGCTACATCGTGATCAGCCTGTTCTACCTGGTCGGCGCGATCGGCTTCGTGCTCTCGCTCAAGTGGATGTCCGACGCCAAGACGGCGCGAAAGGGCATCTTCGCCGGCGAGATCGGCTTCGTGCTGGCCATCATCGGCACGCTGATGCTGCCGGTCATCACGACCACCGGCTACATCTACATCGCCATCGCCGTGCTGATCGGTGCCGCCATCGGCGTGCCCCTCGGCCTGCTGGTGCCGATGACCGCGATGCCACAGCGCATCGCGCTGTCGCACGCCTTCGGCGCCCTCGCCGCCGGCCTTGTGGGTATCGCCAAGTACTACGACAACCAGCCCGACATCGGCTGGTTCGTGATGGCCGTGCTGGGCATCGAGATCACGCTGGGTGCACTGGTGTTCACCGGGTCGCTGATGGCGGCCGGGAAGCTGCAGGAGGTCAAGTGGCTCGCGCAGCGTCCCATCGTGTTCCCGATGCAGAAGACGCTGAACTTCGCGGTGCTCGGCCTGGCGGCCGTCATGGTGGTCATCCTGGCCGTCGACCCGTCGCAGGTGTGGGCGATCCCGGTGATCATCGTCGCCGGGCTCGTGTTCGGCGTGCTGCTGATCATCCCGATCGGTGGCGCCGACATGCCCACGGTCATCGCCCTTCTCAACTCGTACGCCGGCATCGCCGCGGCGCTGCTCGGATTCGTCCTCGAGAACAACCTGCTCATCGTCGCGGGTGCCCTGGTCGGCTCATCCGGCGCCATCCTCTCTTACATCATGTGCCGCGCGATGAACCGATCGTTCCGGAACGTGCTGTTCGGGGCGTTCGGCGCGACAGAGGCCGAGTGGGGCGAGCAGGAGGCCGGGTCGATCCGCAGCGCCTCGTTCGACGAGGCCGGGGACATCCTCAAGAACTCCCGCCTGGTCGTGATCGTGCCGGGCTACGGCATGGCGGTGGCGCAGGCGCAGCACAAGGTGCGCGAGCTCGCCGACACGCTCGAGAAGGAAGGCGTCGAGGTCAAGTACGCCATCCATCCGGTGGCCGGCCGCATGCCGGGGCATATGAACGTGCTCCTCGCCGAGGCGAACGTGCCGTACGAGCAGCTGCTGGACATGGAGGAGATCAACCCCGAGTTCCCGCAGGTGGATGTGGTGCTCGTGCTGGGAGCGAACGACGTCGTCAACCCGGCGGCGCGCCACGACCAGAAGAGCCCGATCTACGGCATGCCCATCCTCGACGTCGACAAGGCGGCATCGGTGATGGTCGTGAAGCGCTCCATGCGCCCGGGCTTCGCCGGTGTGGAGAACGAGTTGTTCTTCAACGAGAAGACCCTGATGGTCTTCGGCGACGCGAAGGACGTCATGGGCGAGCTCATCACCGAGATCTCGGGGAACCGCGACTCGATCAACGTCTGACGGATTCCGGCGGTTTTCGCCGGCACCGTGTTCCACGCGACGCCCCGGCCCACGGCCGGGGCGTCGTCGTCTGGTAGGACTAACGCATGGCTGAGCACATCCCGCTCCCAGATCTCGTCTCCCTGCAGGGCCAGGTGGCGCTGGTCACCGGTGCAGGCCGGGGCATCGGTCGGGCCATCGCGCTGCGACTTGCGGAGGCCGGCGCGGCTGTCGCGATATCCGACATGGAGGCCGACACCGCGGAGTCGGTGGCCGTCGAGGTGCGCGGTGCCGGCGGCACCGCCCTGGCCGTTGCCGCCGATGTCTCGGATGAGGCCGCGGTGAAGTCGATGGTGCGCGCGTGCACAGACGAGCTCGGTGGTCTGGATGTGGTGGTGAACAACGCGGGCATCTTCCCGCCGTGCCCGGTCCTCGGCATGGAGACCGCGATGTTCGACCGCGTGATCGCCGTGAACCTGCGTGGGGTGTTCCTCTGCACCCGTGAGGCGGCGGCCGCGATGGTGGAGCGTGGCGCGGGCGGTGCGATCGTGAACGTCACCTCGATTGATGCAATCCATCCGTCGATGGTTGGCCTGGCTCATTACGACGCGTCCAAGCACGGCGTGTGGGGATTCACGAAGAACGCCGCCCTCGAGCTCGCACCACATGGCATCCGCGTCAATGCCGTCGCGCCCGGCGGCGTGCTCACCCCCGGCGTCGAGGAAATGGGCGGCGGGTCGGCCGAGGCCGTGCGCGCATTCAGCGCCCGGGTACCCGAGGGCCGAATGGGCGACCCCGACGACATCGCCCGGGCGGTGCTGTTCCTGGCATCGGATCTGGCCGAATACATGACCGGCGCGCAGCTGGTGGTGGACGGAGGCGTGCTGCTCACCTGACCCCGGTGACAGGCACCCTGTCCACAGGGGGCTGTCGCCCGTCAGAATGCGCGTATGGGGGTTCCTCCTGCTCCGTCGTACCCAATTGCCGCGGATTTCGTGACGCTTGAGATCCGCGCGGATCGCGATGTTGAGCACCCTGGGGGGCGGCTCGTCCTCATGGATGGGGTTGAGGCCAGTCACGTGGACCTCGATGACCCCACGCGCATCCGGTTCGAGTACCTGCGCCATCTGGTCGGAGTGATCGATGCCATGTTCCCGGTACGCGAGCCGCTCGATGCGCTGCAGATCGGCGGGGGCCCGTGCACCTTGGGGCGATACCTGTCGGCGACCCGCCGACGGGCCAGGATCACTGTTGTCGAGCGCGACGCCGGCGTGGTGCAGGCATCGCGTGAGCACCTGATGCTCGACGCGGTGCCGCGCCTCGCAGTGCGGGTGGGAGACGGCCGTGAGGCGCTGACCGCGCTTCCTGACGCCTCCCTGGATGTCGTGGTCGTCGATGCCTTCGTCGGCCTCGTGGCCCCGCATGCGCTCTCCACCGCAGAGTTCATCGCGGAGGTACGTCGGGTCCTGCGCCCCGGCGGCCTGCACGCCATGAACCTCATCGACGTCGAGCCCCTTGAGCTCGCCCGTGCGGTGGCGTCAGGGCTCTGGGACGAATACGCGATGGTGGCGATCCTGGCCGAGCCGGCCGTGCTCGAGCATCGGACCTCGGGCAACGTCCTCCTGCTCGCATCGGACAGGCCGCTACCGCCCGAGCCCATGGGACGGGCCCTCGCGCATGACGGCCCGCCCTGGGAGGTGCGCTCCGGCAAGGTGCTCGGCCGGATGATCGCGGGATACCCCGCGTTGCATGACGACGTCGCCCCGGCTCACGCGCTCGCGCGCCTTGCGCCGCTCTGGGGTCGCGTGAAGCAGCCCCCCGCCGACTAGCGGGGACGCCCGGCCGCGAACAGCTCGGAGAGCCCCACCGGCGTCAATCCCTTGCGCTTGAGCCCCCGGATGATTCCCGCGAAGGCGACCGCGGTGTTCGGCTTCGTGTGCATGAGGATGATTGACCCGCGCCGTGCGCCACCCACGGCGCGCTGGGTGATGACTGACGCGCTCGGGCCCCGCCAGTCGTTGGTATCAACATCCCAGAGGACGAGGTAGCGGTACCCGGTGGCGCGGGCCGCGGCGAGCAGCCCGGAGCCATACGCGCCGTACGGCGGGCGGTAGAACGGGCCTGTCGCCACTCCGGCGATCTGGTCCCACAGGCGGTTCCGCGACAGGTCGCTGGTGCCGGCCGATCTGCTCGTGCCCGTGCCGGTGTTGTGCGCGTAGCCGTGGCTGCAGATCTCCAGCGTGCCGTCACGCACGGCGGCGCGAAGCTCATCGCGGAATGACGTGCTCCACCCCCGGGCGTTGATGGCGTTGAAGCAGAAGGTGATCGTCACGCCGGCAGCGCGCGCGTCGGTGATCATGCGACGCGCCTGCGATGGGCCATACCCATCGTCCACGGTGAGGGCCACGAGGGGCTTGCGGGTGGCAACGCGCCTGACCACGATCGTGCGTCCCGGTGGGGGTTGCACCGACCAGATGACCGGGGCGCTCGTGCCGGAGTTGCCCGCGGCGTCGCGTCCCTCTGCGGTGATCTCCACGGTTCCCACGATGCCGCGCGTGCGCAGGGCCCGCGGCAGGGCCACGCCCGTCGTCGCCGGCCCCCACGCACCGGTGACCAGGGGCGCGTCGCGGCCGGGCCGGCGAACGATGGCCCGCACCTCAGCGGCCCCGCCCGGCCGGAGCGGCAACGTTGTCCGCCGGCTTGCGGGGACTGTGGGAGCCGGAACCGCGACGACAGGCCGTGGGTCCGTCATGTCCACCTCGACGAGCGCCGGCGTGGCGGGCAGCGCCGTGACGCCGTCTGCCGCCAGCCCCTCGATGCGGTACTGCCCGTCGGCGACCGGCTGGCCTGTGGCGCCGGGCCCGCGTCCGCCCGACCACGTGAGGGTGGTCGATCCGGCCATTGCGTCCACGGGACCGAGAGTCGCCACGACCTGCTCGGTGTCCGTGCGGATTATGCGCACAGTGATCGTCTGCGCGGTGTCGACCGTCACCGCAATCTGCACGGGGGCCACCGACGGGTTGACCGGCGTCGTGGATGCCACCGCGGGAACGGCGGGGGTGGTGCCCAGAGTGGCCGTTGGCCCGGCGAGGGCCGCTGATACCGGCAGGGCGACGAGTGCAGGGGCCATGAGCGCCGCGAGGCCAGTGCGCCGGGCGGCACGCCGCAGGGGGGACGAATTCAGCAGGTTCACCCGGACGGTTTCGGCACGGGGCGTCCGCGCGCCTGCGCGCCCGGCACATCGCGCAATTGCGATTCCATGCCTCGCCGTGGCCAGACCAGCGCGAGGAGGATGATCAACACGGCGTCACGCAGCACGAGCAGAGCCATCTCCGGGCCCTGCAGGGCGACCAAGCGCCAGTACAGGCTCGGGAAGTAGGCCTGGGTCAGGAGCATGCTGACCATGGCCACCCATGTGGATGCCCAGCCGAAGCGCCCGCCGATGAGCACCGCCGACGGGATGATCCACACCAGGAACTGCGGCGACAGGACCTTGCCCGCCACGAGCAGGGCGATGCTCGTCGCGGCGATTGCCGCCACGAAGAGCGCCGAGTCGGCGGACGGCGGCTGCACCGACAGGAGCCGGAGCACTGTGAGGGCGATCGCCAGTACCAGCAGCACCAGGGCGATCGTGGAGATCAGGGCCATGAGGTCCGGCGCGCCGCCGGCGAGTCCCTGTGATCCGAACGAGGTCTCGACCGCCAGCGGAACGCCGGCCAGCAGTCGCATGCCCATGAGGTAGGCCGCACCGCTCGACTCCAGCTGCAGGGGTCGGTCGAGGTGGTACGCAACGCTGTCCCACAGCCCCTGGGGGGCGAGCAGCGCCACGGGAATGATGAGTACGGCCAGGACTGCCAGGCCAATCAGCGCGCTGCGACGCGCATCGCGCCCACCGTGCCGGCGGATATGCACGATCGCCAGTACCGGGATGAATGCCAGCGGCACCAGCTTCACGACTACTGCGAGCGCCAGCATCACCCACGCGGTGGTCATCCGGTCGGTCACCACCGCCCAGAGCATCCATGCGATGAGCGCGGCCAGCACCAGGTCGAAGCGCGTGCTCACGAGGCCGCCGAGCAGGAGGGGGATGCAGGCCGTGATGCCCCCTGCCGCCGCCTGCCGGGCGACGCTGAGGCCGAGTGCGCGGGCCGTGAGCGTGACCGGGATCACCGTCAGCACGAGCGCCACCATCATCAGGAATGAGAAGGCCACGTCGTAGTCACCTGGCAGTACGCCCGCTGCCCAGAAGATCGCCGCGGCGCCCGGCGGGTACTCGAGCGAGAAGTCGAGATACGGCAGGTTTCCTGCGGCCATCTGGGCGTACGCGCCCTCGTAGGTGGGGATGTCGGAGATCTGCGGCACCGCCCCGGATACCCACTGCAGGGGACCGACCCACACGAGGACCGCCAGGAGCGACAGCAGCCATGGCAGCAGCCGCTCGATGTCAGCGCGACGGGTCATTCGCTGCCCCCGCTGGCCGCTGATGCCGGGGCTGCGCCCGGGTCAGGTGGCACCGGGGTCCCATCCCGCCGATCCGGCGCCGGTCTGCGGCGCAGGCGCCGGAGCCACTCCGGCGCGGGCACCGCCGGCTCGGGCTCCGGGTCTGGCCACAGCGGCACGACGACGAGGATGACGAGTGGCAGGAACCATGGGATGTAGAGGTAGAACCAGTGCGTGAGCACCAGCTCGAACCCGATCAGCAGCGCGGCCGAGATCGCCGCCCACTGCACGATGTCGAGGCGCCGTGGCCACCGCAGCACGAGCAGTGCCGCCAGGATCACCAGCGCGCCGACGGCGATGTGCACCGGTCGCAGCCATTCGAACTGCCCCCAGATCGAGAACGGCGAGTCGCGGTCGGCCTGATAGCCGATCGTCCGCGACCAGAATCGCCGTATGCCCTCGGTGCCGTCGAGCAGCAGCACCCATCCGGTGAGCAGCGCGGCGATGAAGAGGCCGCCGACATAGGCCGCCAGCCTGCGCGGTGCCGATCGTCGGTCGGCGCGCGGGAACGGGTGCCGTGCCCACAGCGGCACGAGGATCGCCGGTGCGATCTTCGCCGCGACGCCGAGGCCGATCATCACGCCGCGGCCCAGCGGGCGCGCCGCCAGCACGAGGCCCCAGGCGACGCACGCGGCGATCAGCGCGTCATTGGAGTTGCTGGACAGCGTGAAGGCGGTGAAGGGGAAGGCCGTCCATGCGATGGCGAACGTGAGCCCCATCTTCCGCCCGGCGAGGCGCCAGCCGAGCACCAGGAGCGCGAGGATCGTGAGCCCGTCGAACAGGGTCGCTGCCCCATGGGCCGCGGGCAGGTCATCCCACTTGCCCGTGAAGGGCATCACGGCCTCGAATGGGATGTATGCGATGTAGTTGAGAGGCCCGTACGTGTCGCACTGACCGCAGTCATCGGGGAAGTTCCCGTAGGGGGTCTGCCCGTCAAGGATGAGGTCGCTGCCGATGACTCCCGCGTAGCCCACGTCGATCACGTTGCTGTTGAGCCCGTTAAGCCCCCAGCGGAGCGCCACGAGCACCACCAGAACCGTGATGAGGAGCCAGGTGGGCATCCACCCCGGAAGCCCGGGTGTGCGCGGCCCACGTGATGCGCGGGCGTCGGGCGCGGCGGCCGGCGCCACGCCGCCCTGCAGAGCGGGGGCCAGAGCGTCGTCGCTTCCGGGCGGGTCCGGGGCCGCCCGTCGCAACCGCGCCCGGCGCACCGTGATCCACGCCATGCGCGCGAGCAGGTACACGAGCGGCGGGTACTGCAGCGGCACCGACATGAAGATGTCGCCCTGGTTGAACCACGTCCACGACACCGTGAACGACAGCAGCACCAGGAGGTCGAGCGTGCGCCACGACAGGATGCTGCGGGGGCGCGTGATGGGCAGCAGCACGGCCAGGAACACCAGGCATAGCGGGATCCAGATGCGCCAGCGATTTACCGCCCGCCCGAAGGCGCCCTCATAGCCGCGGGCCATCATCCACGCCACCTGCGGGCCGGTGCGCACCTCGGCGATGTTGCCCTCCTCATCGCCCACGTACACCTCGGCCTCGACCACCTCGGCGTCCTTCGGGCCGCCGACGAACGAGACCTTCCAGCGCGTGTCCTTCGACTGGAACTCCGCCGTCGTGCGGTGGACGGGGTGATCGGCGATCCACGCCTGCAGGTCGGGGTCGGCCTCGGCGATCGCCGTGGCCTCATCCTCCGAGAGGGCCCGCACGTACGAGGCGTCCGCATCGGACCCGGTCGAGCCCGGTCCGGTGCCGGTGCCCACTGACTGCGCGGCGCTCGCCTCAGCCCTGCGCCGGAGGTCGGCAGCCCCATTCGCCAGGCCATCCAGCACGCCATCCACAGCCGCCAGCGCCTCGTCCGGGGTACTGATCGCGATCCCCGCCTGTGGCTGTTGCTGGGCGCCCCCTGCGGCCGGCAGGGTAACTGCCAGCACGGCCGCCAGCAGCGCGGCGACCAGGGCGCGACGGGGGGCCACGCCGACCCTCCTCCGGCGACCTAGCGGAAGGACCAGCGCCGGCTGAGCAGGTAGCTCAGCGGCGTGACCAGGATGATCGCGATGGCCTGCGCGTAGAGCTCGGCGAGCCCGGCATCCACCAGCACGTGCAGGATGATCAGGTTGGCGCCCAGCGCGACCAGGCACACCAGCAGGTACCGCAGCCCCTGGTTGACCATGGCCTCATCGGCGCGGCGGAAGGTCCAGTGCCGGTTGAGCAGGAAGTTGTTCATCCACGCCACCGCGAACGCCACGATGGCCGCCGGGATGTAGTGCGCTCCCGATGCGGTGGCGATCCAGAACACCAGCAGGTTGACGACGTATCCCGAGATCCCCACGGCCAGGAACCGCACCAGCTGGAGCCAGTCAGCGCGGGGGACCTTGCGGATGTCTGGGATGCGCAGGAGCGTGAGCGGAGACCGCTCGCTCGCCGTGGTCTTGTCTACCGGCACGATGGGCGAGGGTATCAGAGGCCGGGCGCCGTCCCGGGCGGGTTGTCACGCGGCCGGGGGCCCGCCATGGCAGGTCCGGGGCCGTGGGCGGCGTATCATCACCCATGGCCTTCAGAGGGCCCTATTTCGATGAGCACGAGTGACGTGACCGACAACCCGGGAACAGGGGCTCCGGTCCCTCCGCAGACGCCGCTGGTCGGCCCCGCCGACGCCGCGCGCTATGAGTCGCGCTTCTCCGCGCTGGCATCGGGCACCACCTCGTCGGTCATGCGCGACCTCATGGCCATCACCGAGAAGGCCGACATCATCTCGCTGGCTGGCGGCCTGCCCGATACCGAGACATTCCCGCGCGAGATCTACGAGGAGATCGCCGGCGAGATCGGCACCGACTTCCTTGCCTCGTCACTGCAGTACGGGCCGACCGACGGGATGGGCGAGCTGCGCGAGCAGATCGCCGCGGTCATGGCCGACGAGGGCGCCCGGGCTCGGGTGGACGACATCATGATCACCTCCGGGGGCCAGCAGGCGATTGACCTCAGCATCCGCACGTTCGTGGATCGTGGCGACAGCGTGCTGGCCGAGGGGCCCACCTACCCGGGTGCCGTCCCGTGCTTCTCCGCCTACGGCGCCGATGTCACGCATGTGCCGATGGACGACGACGGCATGCGCGAGGACCTGCTCGAGGAGGCCTACGAGCGCCTTGCGGCCGAGGGTCGACCGCCCAAGATCCTCTACACCATCCCGAACTTCCAGAACCCCGCCGGCGTGACCATGTCGCTCGAGCGCCGCGAGCGCCTGGTTGAGTTCGCCCACCGCGTGGGGCTGCTCATCATCGAGGACAACCCCTACGGACAGATCCGCTTCGAGGGCGAGGCACTCCCCACGCTCTTCGAGCTCGATGACGGCGCGGGCTGGGTTGTGTACCTCGGAACATTCTCGAAGATCCTTGCGCCGGGCATGCGCGTGGGCTGGGCAGTGGCGCCCCCGCAGGTGCTGCGCAAGATGAACCTGGGTAAGCAGGCGGCCGACCTGTGCTCGAGCACCTACACCCAGAGGTTCGTCACCGAGTACCTCAAGCGCTACGACTACCGCGAGCACGTGGAGCGGGTGTGCCGGCTCTACCGCGGCCGGCGCGACACCATGCTCGAGGCACTCGAGGCGCGCTTCCCGGCAGATGCCACGTGGACGCACCCGCGCGGCGGGCTGTTCGTATGGGCCACCCTGCCCGACTTCATCGACACCACCGCGCTGCAGGCCAAGGCCCTCGAGCGCCAGGTGGCGTTCGTGCCGGGCGAGGGCGCGTTCCTCGATGGCCGTGGCCGGAACAGCATGCGCCTGAACTTCTCGAGCGTGCCCGAGTCGGTCATCAGCGAGGGCATCGGCCGGCTCGGCGATGTCATCGCCGACGTCGTCGCGCTGCACGACGCGCTGAACCCCGGCCGCGGATGAGCCGGGTCGCCGTCCTGAAGGGCGGTCCGTCGCTCGAGCGCGAGGTGTCGCTGCGGTCGGGCACCAACGTGGAGCTCGCGCTGGGCCGCCTCGGGCACGAGGTCATTGCCATCGACGCGGATAGCCACATGGTCCGGGCCCTGCGGGACGCCCGCCCGGAGGTGGCCTTCGTGGCGATGCACGGTCGCGGGGGCGAGGACGGCACGGTGCAGGAGATCCTCGAGATCCTGAGGATTCCCTACACCGGATCCGGCGTGCTGGCGAGTGAGCGCGCGATGGACAAGGTCGTGTCGAAGGCGCTGTTCCGCGGAGCCGGTATTCCGACGCCCCACGGCTACGCCTTCTCGAAGGAGGCCTTCAGCAAGATGGGTGCGGCCGACGCCCTGCCGGAGATCCAGCAGTCGCTCGGGCTTCCCCTATGCGTGAAGCCGGCCCGGCAGGGATCGGCACTCGGAATCTCGATCGTTCGCGAGCCGGGCGATCTCGGCGGGGCGATCCTCAATGCGATGGGGTTCGATGACCGCGTGCTGATGGAGCGCTTCGTGCCCGGTCGCGAGCTTGCCGTGAGCGTGGTGATGGCGGCGGACCCGTGGGCGCTGCCGGTCATCGAGGCCGTTCCGCTCGGGCACGACTTCTATGACTTCGAGGCGCGCTACACGCCGGGCGAGACCGAGCTTCGCGCCCCGCGCGACCTCGATGAGGCCACGGTGCAGGATGCCGCTGCCGTGAGCATCGCGGCGGCCCGCACGCTGGAGTGCCGGGGAATCGCGCGGGTCGACCTCATCCTCGACGACGAGGGCCGTCTCTGGGTGCTCGAGGTCAACACCATCCCGGGAATGACCGATACCAGCCTGCTCCCGAAGGCCGCCGAGGTTGCCGGGATAGGCTTTGACCGCGTCGTGGCCGACATGCTCGACCTCGCTGCGCTCGACACCTGATCCGGGAGGCCCCGTGAGCACCATCGGCGATATACCCGGCGCACGCCGGGAGGCCATCGACTGCGGCGAGGCCGTGCTGTCGGTGCAGTTCATGGGCCCGGACGACGGCGAGCCGGTGATCCTGTGGCACGGGTTCCCGGAGCTCGGCTACTCATGGCGCCACCAGGCGGCCGCGCTGGCGGATGCCGGCTACCGGGCCATCGTGCCCGACCTGCGTGGCTACGGCGCAAGCGACCGCCCCGAGGGCACCGAGGCCTATGCCTTTCCGAAGCTGGTGGGCGACGTGGTGGGGCTGATCAATGCCCTCGGGCACGGATACGCCCACCTCGCCGGGCATGACTGGGGCGGGAGCCTCTGCTGGGCCACGTCCGCGTTGATGCCCGACAAGGTGCGCTCGCTGATGATCGTCAACTCCCCGCACCCGGTGGCCAGCGCGGAGTGCCGTCAGGTGCCGGAGCAGCAGCAGAAGAGTTGGTACATGCTGCTGTTCCAGTTTCCCGGTATCGCCGAGGAGTGGCTGCTCAAGGACGACGCGGCGAACCTCGCCACCTTCGTCTTCGATACCGCGGCCCCGCACACGTTCCCGCCTGAGGAGCGCCGGGTATTCACGGATGCCCTCATGCAGCCCGGCGCCATGACGGCCGCGCTCGAGTACTACCGGGCCAACATCCCACCCGAGAACTGGCTGAAGCCGCCGCCCGACCTTCCGCCCGTCATGGTGCCCACCACCATCATGTGGGCGGATGCCGACGCCTACATGAGCCCGCTGCTGCTGGAGCGCTCGATCACGAAGGTGGAGGGCCCGCTCGAGGTGGTGATGCTCGACGGCGTCAGCCACTGGGCCCAGCAGGAGGCGCCTGATCTGGTGAGCGCCGCCATGCTCGATCACCTGGGGCGCGTGGGCTGACCCTGGTCGCCGTGCGGCGCACGGTGCCTGCCGCAGGGCACCGTAGAGTGCCCTCATGGCCAGCAGTGGCACTCAGGGGCGCATCGACGTCGAGCGCGACGGGTGGATCGTCAGCGTCACGATCGCCAATGAGGCGCGCGCCAACAGCCTGGACGATGGCATGCTCGCCGCGCTCGCAGATGCGCTCTCGGAGGGTGCGCTGGGCGATGCGCGCGCGGTGGTCCTCACCGGTGAGGGTGACAGGAACTTCTCGGGGGGCGTGGACCTGCAGTCGCGCGATGGGGAGGCCCTCACCGATGCCGTCCGCACGGGGGAGCGCCTGCTGGGTCGCGCCGCCGCCGCGGTAGCGGCCTGCCCGGTGCCGGTGATCGCCGCGCTCAACGGCAATGCCTTCGGCGGCGCCCTGGAGATCGCGATGGCAGCCGACTGGCGGCTTGCCGCCCGCGGCGCGCGCGTGGGAATGCCCCCGGCGCGCCTTGGCTGGGTTTACGCCGCCGAGGGGATCCAGCGGTTCGTGCGGGTCGCCGGCGCGCCCGCCACCCGCGAGCTGTTCCTCACCGGCCGCCCCATCGACGCCGAGCGCGCGCGGCAGATCGGGATCGTCAACCGCGTGGTTGACCGGCTCGAGCTTCGTGACCTTGCGATGGCCGATGCGCAGGCGATCGCGTCCAACGGGCCCATTGCGATCGCAGGCATGCGGGCGGTGATTCGCGCCATCGAGGATGGCACACCGGTGGCGGAGTCGGCGGAGATCGCCGACGGCTGGCGCCAGCGTGCCTTCGAGAGCGAGGACATCGAGGAGGGCCTTCGCGCCTTTCGCGAGAAGCGCGACCCGGAGTTCCACGGGCGCTGATGGTGCCGCGCACGCCGTGGGAGATCGCCCGGACGTGATTCGCGCATTCGCACACGACAGGTTCACGTACCCACTCCCGGCTGATCACCGCTTTCCGCTGGGTCGGTACCGGCTGCTCCGCGAGGCGATCGAGGCCGTGGGCATCGCATCGGTGCAGGAGGCGCCGGCAGCATGTGATGACGACCTGCTTCTGGCGCACGACCCGGTGTACCTCGACCGGGTGATCCATGGCCGGCTGACCACGCGCGAGCAGAAGGCCGTGGGCCTGCCGTGGTCACCGGAGCTCGTTGAGCGCGGGCGGCGGTCCGTGGGGGCCACCGTGGCGGCGTCCCGCGCCGCATGCGAGGACGGCACCGGCATCAACCTCGGGGGCGGAACGCACCACGCGTTCCCGGATGCCGGGAAGGGGTTCTGCACCTTCAACGATGTGGCGGTGGCGGTGCGCCGTCTGCGCGCCGACGGCACCATCGCGCGAGCACTCGTGGTCGACCTGGATGTGCATCAGGGGGACGGCACCAATGCCATCCTCGGCCCCGACCCGCTCACCACCTGCGCGGGCATCAACGGCGGGGCCAACTACCCGTTCCGCCGCGTGCCCGGCGATGTGGAGGAGGACCTCCCCGACGGCACCGGGGACACGGCCTACCTCGAAGCGCTGGATCGCCTGCTTCCGGCGGCCCTGGACCTCGGTCGCCCCGATATCTGCTTCTACCTGGCCGGCGCCGACCCGTACGAGGACGATCGCCTCGGGCGCCTGGCTGTGACGACGGAGGGGCTCGCGGCGCGCGATGAGCGGGTGCGCGACCACATGCGCGCGCAGGGCGTGCCGGTGGTCGTGCTGCTGGCCGGCGGATACGGCCGGCACATCGAGGACACGGTGGCCATCAACCTCGCCACCGTGCAGGCATTCGCCGCATGAAGCGACCGGGGCCCGGGCGCGATGTGCGCCCGGGCCCCGGGATCAGGCAGTCCTGCGGTCGGTGCTACGCGATTGGGCCGGCAGCCACCACGTCCGCGCTCACCATGCCCTCGTACTGCGTGAAGTTCTCGCGGAAGGCGTCGGCGAGCTTCTTGGCCGTCTCCTCGAATGCCGAGGGGTCCGGCCAGGTCTTGACCGGGTCGAGCAGGTCGGGGTCCACGCCCGGCACGCTCACAGGGACGTGCAGGCCGAAGATCGGATCCTGGCGCGTCTCGGCGTTGTCGAGCTCGCCGTTGATGGCGGCGCGCACCAGGGTGCGGGTGGCCTTGATGGGCATGCGCGAACCCACGCCGTACTGGCCGCCGGTCCACCCGGTGTTCACCAGATAGGCCACGGCACCGGTCTTGGCGAGGCGCTCCCCCAGCATCTCGGCGTACACGTTGGGCCTCTGCGGGAGGAACGGCGCGCCGAAGCAGGTGCTGAAGGTGGTCTGCGGCTCCGTCACCCCAACCTCGGTGCCGGCCAGTTTGGCCGTGTAGCCGGAGAGGAAGTGGAACATGGCCTGCTCGGGAGTGAGGCGGGCGATGGGCGGCAGCACGCCGAAGGCATCGGCCGTGAGCATCACCACGGTGCTCGGGATGCCTGCGCGCTTGTCCGGCACCGAGCCCGGGATCTGCGTGAGCGGGTACGCCGCGCGGGTGTTCTCGGTGATGCTGTCGTCGTCGAGGTCGAGCACGCGGGTGGCCGGGTTGGCCACGGCGTTCTCGACCACGGTGCCGAAGTGGGTGGTGGTGGCGAAGATCTCCGGCTCTGCCTCGGCCGACAGGTTGATGATCTTCGCGTAGCAGCCGTTCTCGACGTTGAACACGCCGTCGTCGGCCCAGCCGTGCTCGTCGTCGCCGATGAGGCGGCGCTCGGGGTCTGTGCTCAGCGTGGTCTTGCCGGTGCCCGACAGGCCGAAGAACACGGCCACGCGGCCGTCGTCGGCCACGTTGGCCGAGCAGTGCATCGAGAGGATGCCCTCCTCGGGCAGGCGGTCGTTCATCAGCGTGAAGATTGACTTCTTGATCTCGCCGCCATAGCGGGTGCCGCCGATGAGGATCTCGAGCTCGGTGAGGTTCAGCGTGACGAAGCCCCCCGAGTTTGTGCCGTGCACGGCGGGGTCGGCCTTGAACTCCGGAGCGTGCAGGATGACCGCGCGCGGCTGGTGCACCGCGATCTCCTCAGGGGTTGCCGGGATGAACATGGTGCGGGCAAAGAGCGTGTGCCATGCGGAGTCGCTCACGAGGCGCAGCGGCAGGCGGTGCTCGGGGTGGGCGCCGGCGAAGGCATCGAGCACGAAGAGCTCGCGGCCGTCCGACAGCCACTCCACGAGGTCCTTCCGGATGTGGGCGTTGTGCTCAGGCGAGATGGGCTGGTTCGGGCCCCACCACACGCGGTCGTCGCTGGCCGGCTCCTTGACGGTGAACTTGTCCTTGGGGGACCGCCCGGTGTTGGGCGCCGTGTTCACCAGGAGCGGGCCGCCGGCGGAGATCTCGCCCTCGCCACGCCGCAGTGCGTGCTCGTAGATCTCCTCGGTCGTCGGGTTCCAGTGGATCGTGCCCGACGTGCTGATGCCGTGGGCGTCGAGGCCAACCGGGCCGTTGCCGTTGCTCATCCAATCCCTCCGCTGGGGTTTCTCGGCCACGCGGAGCGGACACGCCGTCGCGCGGTCCGGGAACGGTACCGGAGTGATCGGCGGGAAAGGCGTTCTGGCGGAGGGCCATTCGTCCCCCTGATACGGTCGCTCCGTGCGCAGGAATGAGCTCGACGCGGCGGGGATCAACGTCCCGGTGCTCGCCACCGTGTGCGCCGCGTCGCTGCCGCAGCCGGGCAACTGGGCCCAGCGGCTCGAGCGGATCGGGCTCGATGTGATCACCACCGGTGCGCCGGTGGATGACCCCGTGGCCGTCGCGACGGCTGCCGTGGCCGTGCCGCTGCGACCGGTGATGGCAATGCCCGGCGACGCGTCCGTGGCGCTGCTGGTGGAGGCTGGCGCACGCATCATCGCCACCGATGAGCCGGTGCCGGCGGGCGCCTACGGGGTCAGGGGGGACGAGGCGCTCGTGGTCCCCATCAGCGCTGATGCCCCGGCCGAGGATGCCAACGACGTGGCGCGCACGGTCTTGGCTGCTGCACGCGGCGGTCAGGCATCGGCCATCTGGGTCGCGGCCCCCGACCTGTCCACCGTGCCCGAGGACGTGGTCGAGGCCAAGCTCACTGCGATGTGCGAGGGCACGCGGATGGCCCGCCTGTGGCTCTCGAAGCAGCAGAGCGACCCGGACTGAGCGCCGCCCAACCCCGGCAACCCCGGTGACAGGCACGCTGTCCACAGGGCGAGAACGTTCTACTGTGCAGGGGGAATGCGTCGCGATATGAGGGGTGCGGCACGCGGCGTGCGTGCCGCGTGACGGACGGGCGCTAGGCGCTCTCGGGGAGGCGGTTGCGCCGGCGGGCCGAGAAGTAGGTGGCCTGCGGATGGTGCATGATGATCGCCGCGGTGCTCTGCTCGGGCGTGAGCTGGAAGGCGCTGGTGAGGCCCATCCCCATCTCGTCGGGGTGAGGCGACAGCAGGCGCAGCACGTCGACGTGCTGCTCGATGTCCGGGCAGGCCGGGTAGCCCCATGAGTAGCGGCGGCCCTGATCGGCGCCGAGGCCGAGCTCGCGCTTGATGCGCGCGTGCACCAGGTCGGCCATGCCCTCGGCGGCCTCCACGGCCAGGCCGTGAGCGAAGTACGCCTCGGTGTACTCCTCGTCGGCCTGTAGGCGGTCCAAGTACTCCGTGGCCTCCTGGCCCACGGTGACGGCCTGCAGCGCGATCACGTCGCGCAGGCCGTCGTCCACGGGCCGCAGGTAGTCGGCCAGGCAGAGCAGCCGACCCTCGTCCTGCCTGGGGAAGTCGAAGCGCGCGGCCTCCTCGCCGGTCTCGGGGTCGAACACCACCACCGCGTCGCCGTCACGGCCTGCCGGGAAGTAACCGTAGGTGGCACGCGGCACGATCCAACCGTCTTCGATGGAACGCTTCTCCATGTCGGCCCGGCGCGGCGCGAACTCCTCGGCCACCAGGCGCTCGAACTCGGCGTCATCCTGGCCGCGGCCGCCCCAGGACATCTTGTAGAGCGACTTCTCGTCCATGCGCGCGAACATCTCGTCCACGTCAAAGTCGGTCACCCGCACGGCACCCCAGAACGGCGGCTCGGGCACCGGTGCGTCGTCGAGCACCACCGGCTCGGCCGCCGGGCGCGGGCGCGCCTTGGCCTCGGCCACCTTCTCGTCGCTCTCGGCGGCCTCGTCGAGGCGCTCCTGCAGGAAGGCCGGCCGGTCATCGGGGTCCTGCAGGCGGTCCACCGCGGCCAGCCCGTCGAAGGCGTCCTTGCAGTAGAAGACGCCGCCGGCGTATGGGTCGCCGTCCTCGAGGAAGAGGGTGCGTCGGCCGAACTGCCGATTGATCGCCGCCCCGCCGATGAGCACCGGGTAGTCCATCTCGCGCGCGGCGAGCTCCTGCACCAGCAGCGGCATCTGCTTGCTGGTGCTCACCAGCAGCGCGGAGACCCCGATCACATCTGCGTTGTGCTCCACTGCGGCGTCGATGATGGCCGTCACCGGTACCTGCCGGCCCAGATCGTGCACCGTGTAGCCGTTGTTCTTGAGGATCGTGCCCACGAGGTTCTTGCCGATGTCGTGCACGTCGCCGTACACGGTGGCCATGATCACCGTGCCCTTGGTGTAGCCCTCCACCTGATCGAGGTACTGCTCGATGTGGGCCACGCTCTTCTTCATGACCTCGGCGCTCTGCAGCACGTAGGGGAGGATCAGCTCACCCCGGCCGAAGCGGTCGCCCACCTCCTTCATCGCGGGCAGCAGCACCTCGTTGAGCACTTCGATGGCCTCGTCGTTGGCGCGCGCGCCGCGCTGGTCGAGCGCGGCGTCCACGTCGTCCTCCACGCCCTCGGGCACCCGGTGCAGGATCCGCTCGAAGATGATCTCGTCGGGCGGAAGGCCCTCGAATCTGGCGGCGGGATCCGGTGCCTCCTGCTCCTCCACGCCCTCGTACTTGGCGATGAAGCGGGGGAGGGCGTCGTCGCGACGGGCGAAGATGAGGTCGTCGGCCAGCTCGATCTCGTCGGCCGGGATCTCCCCCAGCGGTCGGTTGTGCGTGGGGTTGATCATCGCGAGGTCGAGGCCGGCCTCCACCGCGCGGGCCAGGAACACGCTGTTCAGGGTGGCGCGGGCCGCCGGCGCCAGGCCGAACGACACGTTGCTCACGCCGAGGCTTGTGTAGACGCCCGGCAGGTTCTCCTTGATCAGGCGGATGCCCTCGATCGTGGCCTTGCCCGACTCGCGGTACTCGTCTTCGCCGGTGGCCAGCGTGAAGGTGAGGGCGTCGAAGATGAGTGCCTCCGGCGGCAGGCCGTACTCGCCCACCACGATGTCGTGGATCTTCGTCGCCACGCCCAGCTTGGCCTCGGGCGTCTTGGCCATGCCGATCTCGTCATCGATCGTGAGCGCCACCACGGCCGCACCGTGCTTCTTCACGATCGGCACGACCTGGTCGATCTTCACCCGGCCGTTCTCCATGTTGATGGAGTTGACGATCGCGCGGCCGGGGTAGGTGGCCAGCGCGGCCTCCACGGCGTCGGCCTCGGTGCTGTCGATCATCAGCGGGGCCTCGACGCCCATGGCGAGCTTCTTGGTGAGGATTCCCAGCTGCTCGGGCTCGTCGACCCGCTCGGTGAGCGCCACGCAGACGTCCAGCACGTGCGCGCCGAACTCCACCTGCTCGCGGGCCACGGCCAGGGCGCCGTCGTAGTCGTCCGCGAGGATCATCTCTTTGATCTTGCGGCTGCCCTGGGTATTCACGCGTTCGCCCACGATGGTGGGGCGGGGCTCCTGACCAAGGTCCACCGCTCGCATGGCGCTGGCCACGCGCGGGGTCGTGTCGGTGGGTGGATGCTTGTGGGGGGTCACGTCCTTGAGCGCCGCCACGATGGCCCGGATGTGATCGGGCGTGCTGCCGCAGCAGCCCCCCACTACGTTGGGGCCGAAGTCGCGCACCATCGCGGCGATCTGCGCGGCCATCTCATCGGGGCCCAGGTCGTAGTGCGCCACGCCGCCCACGTTCCGCGGCAGGCCGGCGTTGGGCACCACCGAGATGGGCTTGCTCGAGTGCTCGCACATGTAGCTCACGGGCTCGCGCAGGTGCTCGGGGCCCACCGAGCAATTGGTGCCGATCACGTCGGCGCCCATGGCTTCGAGGATCGTCACCACGGCGCCCACGTCGGTGCCCAGCAACATGCGGCCGGTCTGGTCGAGGGCGACCTGCGCCTGGATGGGAACGCTCGTGCCCATGTCGTCGAAGGCCAGCCGGATGCCGTGGATTGCGGCGCGGGTCTCGAGGATGTCCTGCTG
>JAPOLI010000108.1 GCA_029977205.1 bacterium | reverse complement strand
GTTCGGCCAAGACCGGAATGGGTGTGCCCGAGATCCTGCAGGCCGTGGTGGACCGCGTGCCCCCGCCGAAGGATGCCGTCAGTGAACCCACCAAGGCCCTGATTTTCGACTCCTATTACGACCCCTACCGGGGCGTGATCGTCTACTTCCGGGTGATGAGTGGCCGGATCAGCTGCAAAGACAAGGTGCTGTTGATGGCCAGCAAGAAGACCTATGAGCTCGACGAGATCGGGATCATGGCGCCGGATCAGAAGAAGGTGGATGCCCTGCACGCCGGTGAGGTGGGTTACCTGGCGGCGTCGATCAAGGCCGTGGCCGATGCCCGTGTGGGCGACACGATCCCCCTGTTGAATGCACCAGCGGATGCACCGCTGCCCGGTTACACCGAGGCCAAGCCGATGGTGTTCTGCGGCCTGTTCCCCACCGAGGCCGATCAGTACCCGGACCTGCGCGATGCCCTCGACAAGCTGCAGCTCTCGGATGCGGCGCTGAAGTACGAGCCGGAAACCAGCAGCGCCATGGGCTTCGGCTTCCGCTGCGGCTTCCTTGGCC
>JAPOLI010000107.1 GCA_029977205.1 bacterium | reverse complement strand
CCCAAGACCGACGCGGAGAAGGCGGAGGAGGAGGCCGAGCGCGAGCGACTCAGGCGGAAGGCCGTGGAGGCCAACGCGTGGCTCGAGGCGAGGCGCAAGGAGCGCGACGACAAGCTGGCGGCGCCGATGCTGGCCGAGCAGAAGCGCAAGCAGGAGGCCAAGGAGCAGGCCAAGGCTGCGGAGGAGGCGAGCGCCAAGGCAAAGCTCAAGGAGCAGCTCGAGAGCGAGAAGCGTGCGGCGGAGGCGCGCGAGCGCGCCCAGAAGGAGGAGGCGGATCGCAAGGCGGCCGAGGCGGCGGCGGCGAAGGAGGCGGCGAAGGCGGCGCGGCTGGAGGCGGCGGAGAAGAAGAAGAAGGCCAAGAAGGAGTCGCGCAAGACCCCCTTGCAGCGAGAGCAGGAGGCGCAGGCCGCTGCCGCCGCCAAGGAGCAGGAGGACAACGACGCCATGGTGGCGCGCGTGGAAAAGAAGCTGGCCGCGATCGCGCTCGCGAAGCGGAGCGTGTAGTGAGTGCAGAACGCGTTTAGTTTTTTGAACACGTCTGGACTACCTTTCCCGCAGACAAGCACTTACGCATCTTGC
>JAPOLI010000106.1 GCA_029977205.1 bacterium | reverse complement strand
GGTGAGTAATCTATCTTCTCTTTATATTCTTTACCATCGTGTATACCACGAACAAGTAATTTACCTCTATGTTCAATAACGTTTTTATAAAAGTTCATAATCTAATTTTGGTGGAGCATATCAGAGTCGAACTGATGACCTCCTGAATGCAAATCAGGCGCTCTCCCAACTGAGCTAATGCCCCTCTAAACACACTATTATATATGTTTAAAATGGAATTATAACTTGTGGTTATCAAGTAAATGTGCCACCAAACCATCGTGTTTTTTTTCTAGTTGTATTTGACAGGCCAATCTACTTTGCATACGATCATAACCTTTTTCATATTCAACTAATTCTGTTTCAGGCGAATTTAAATCTGGTTGTCCTACTATGTGTGTCCAGTTTCTATCTATTAAAACGTGACAAGTAGCACAGGCACAACAACCTGAACAATCCGCTGGTATTTCTTCAATTGATTGTGTGGCATAATCTCTTGCTGCCTCCATTAAAGTCATACCTTCGTCAACTTGGACAGGAATTTTTTCCTCTCCTCGTATAAAATATACCGTAATCATTATAACTTCGGTACTTTGTTTT
>JAPOLI010000105.1 GCA_029977205.1 bacterium | reverse complement strand
GAAGCCTTCCTCGCCGTCGCGACGTCAATGTCGTATCTCCTCGCGAGCTCCGCCGCGTCTCGCCGCCGTTTGAGCGCGATCTCCATCGCTATCTCGTCCGACATCTCCTCCTCCGCGATGCACGCGTCGCCGCCCCCGCCGTGCGCCGACGCGACGCTGACGCGCCGGCTCGGGCCGCCGGATCTGAGGGCCGTTCCATACAAAGCGACGTCGGGGTGGAGTTCATAGGCGTCAGAAGCGGAGTTGAAAGGCGTCGAGGTGTGTCGGGATTGAAAGCGAGGGACCCTGGGCGGAGAGAGACGAACAGCGGGAGAGAAAGTCCTTAAGGATCGGCGTTCACCACGCGAACGCGGTCGTATGGGGACCAGTGTAAACATGAGAAACGTGGACGCGCCTCATCGCCGCCGCGCGCGCCGGAGACAGCTCGCCTCGTATGATGCTCACGTTCGCGGCCGCCTTCTCGAACACGTCGCCGCCCTCGAGCACGCGCGTCACGCCGAAGCCGGATCCGGCGCCGTCGCGCGTCCACGCGTCGGTCGTGAATCGCGCGGCGTCGGAGCCGTCGATGGCTTCCAGGTCCGCGCACACTGAGGTTTGCATC
>JAPOLI010000104.1 GCA_029977205.1 bacterium | reverse complement strand
GGTAGATGAAGGTCAGCTCACCCCGGCACTCAGGCTGCGGGTCCTGGTAGATCCGGATCCGCGAGACCATCCGAAGCGCCGTCGCTCCGCGGGCGGTTTGCACCGTGGTCTGGGTGCGCGTGGCCTGCTGGAAGAAGGTCTTGTCGCATGCGGTGGCTGTAGGTGCGGCTGCTGTGGGAGTCACCACCGCAGATGGCGCAGAGGCCATCGAGGTGCCGTGGGCATTTGTGGCCGTCACGGTGACGGTGTAGCGGGTCCCGTTGGCAAGGCCTTCGATGGTGCACGAGGTGCCTGAGGTCGTGCAGCTCGCCCCACCCGGGGAGGCCGTTGCGGTGTAGGAGGTGATCGCACCACCGCCTGTGAGGGTCGGAGCCTTCCAGGAGACCGATGCCCGGCCATCTGCTGCGGTGGCGGTAACCGCAGTCGGAGCTGCGGGTGCGCTCAGGTAGCGCGAGGCCTGGATGATGTAGTTGCTGCCGTCGAAGCGCTGCCACACCGCGGTGACCACACCGGAGGAGTCAACCGTCAACTGAGGGTTGGCTGCGCTCTGCCCAGGGGCAGAGAGATCCACCGGGCTCTGCCAGCTGCCGCCCGAGAAGCGTGATGCCTGGATGA
>JAPOLI010000103.1 GCA_029977205.1 bacterium | reverse complement strand
GGTGTGACTACCATCCTCGGCCACGGCCAGAAGAAGACCACGCTCAGCGGCATCATACTCAACAAGGGCGACCTCAAGATCAACGTCATCGTCGCAGACGCCTTCGGCGCCGAGGGCAGGACCAGCACGCCCGCCGTGCCGGGCGGCGCGCCGGGCGTCGCCCTCACAGTCAAGGTCAAGGCCGTCACTTGAACCGTACCTCTACCCCGACCCGTACCCGTACCCGTGCCCGTACCCCTAACCCTGACCCTATCCCTGACCCTAACCAGGCCGTGCAGACGCTCGCCGTGCCGGCCGAGGTGCAGGCCGGCTTCCTGCGCGACCTGCCGCGCCTGCAGGCGGCTCCACCTAACCCTAACCACAACCCTAACCCAAACCCTAACCGCACTCGCAGTGGGGCTGGTGCTGGTGTTGGCCCCAACCCTAACCTTAACCCTGGACCAGGCGGCGGAGCGGTGGCTCGGTCTTGCGGCAGCCACGCCCGCCGACGCCGCCTCCGCCTCCGCCACCGCAGCCACCACCACCACCACCTCGTGTACCACCACCTACTGCTCCTCCACCATTGCCCTCGCTTCCACCTCCCAGCCCACCTCCACCATCGCCCTCTCCACCGCCC
>JAPOLI010000102.1 GCA_029977205.1 bacterium | reverse complement strand
CCAACAACAAGCGCGCGGAGACTGCGCTCACGTACGTCTTCGGCATTGGCAACACCACCGCGAAGAAGATCATGGCCGAGACGGGCTTGGAGAACAAGCGCGTTCGGGAGTTTGAAGAGGAGGAGCTCACCACGCTCCGCGCGGAGGTTGATAAGTACATGATCGAGGGTGACCTCCGTCGCTTCAACATGATGAACATCAAGCGCCTGAAAGAGATCCAGTGCTATCGCGGCCGGAGGCACATCCAGGGTCTTCCCATGCGCGGCCAGCGCACGAAGACCAACGCCCGCACGCGCAAGGGCAAGGTGAAGACTGTGGCGGGCAAGAAGAAGTAAGTGGGACGCCGCGGATGAGTCCCGAGCGCAGAGGCTTTTCCTCGCTCGGGAAAGCCACTAGTCATTCATTCTATACATAGAGATCTATGCCATCGCAACATATGAACCTACATTTTCGCCGTGGATGACATCCTTCGCGACGCCGCGCCGACGGATCGCGATCCCTCGGCGCCGAGGCTCGCGACGCCGTTTCGCTTCTCCGACGCAGTCGTTCCCGCGGCGGCGCTCAGACCGGAGCCCGTCCCCTTTCGGTTCTTCGGTTTCAGCATCCAGTCCATCGTGCTTCC
>JAPOLI010000101.1 GCA_029977205.1 bacterium | reverse complement strand
ATGGGCTCGCAGTGCCAGTTGGCGCCCTCCTCCCGCGTGAACCTCACCAGCGCGCGCGACCGGGCACTGGTGCAGAGATCGTGCAGCTCCTGCGACTGCCCCGGCCAGAACTGCTCGTCGTCGGGGCTGGTGATGAGGATCGGTACCTCGATCTGCGCGGCCACGCCCGTCAGGTCCCATGCGCGCAACTCCAGCAGCACCTTCGCGAGGGAATCGGTGCCATAGGGCTCCAGGCGCTTCGCGGCCTCCAGCGCGAGCCCCGGATCCTGCTTGATGCCCTCGGCCATGTAGGCGTCGAACTCCTGCAGGTCGCCGCCGTCCAGCATCTGGAGCATCGGTGGGGGCAGGTGGCGCGTCCATGAGTCACCCACCCGCACGACGCCCGGGTCCACCATCACGGCGGCCAGACGGTGCTCGAATGCCGCCGCTCGGGGAACCCAGTACCCGGCCTGGCTCCAGCCCTGCAGAGCGATGCGTGCGGCGTCCACGTCCGCCCGCGCCGAGGCCCAGTCGACGACCGGCGTGATCACGGCCTCCCAGTCGTGGCGGAAGAACAGCCCCTGCTCGTACAGGGCCTGCCCCTGCCCCGGCCCGTCGAAGATGAGCGCGTGGTACCCGCGCTC
>JAPOLI010000100.1 GCA_029977205.1 bacterium | reverse complement strand
GCGTGCTCGATCGCGGCTTTGACGGCTTCAAAAGAAGCGTCCGAGCAAAGGTTCACCGTGAAGTCCACCACGGACACCGTCGCGACCGGCACTCGTAACGCGTACCCTTTGACCTTCCCCGCTAATTTAGGCAACACCTTCCCCAGCGCCTTCGACGCGCCGGACGTGGTGGGCACGATGTTCTGCACGCCACTACGGCCGCGCGCCCAGTCCTTTCCACAGAGTCCGTCCACGCTCGGCTGCGAAACGGTCAACGCGTGCACGGTGGTCACGGCGCCGCTCTCTATTCCGAAAGCGTCGTTTATTATTTTAACCAAAGGCGCGAGGCAGTTGGTCGTGCACGACGCGTTGGACACGACGTTTGGGTAGCCGTCCGCGACGTACATGTGCTCGTTGACGCCGACCACGTACGTGGGGACGTTGTCGTCCTTCGGAGGGGCGGTCAAGATGACCCGCGAAGGGGCCTTCCTGGCGAGGAGCTTCGCGTCGTCCAAACGGAGGTGCGTTTCGGCGGTTCGAGACGTGAGGAACTTTCCGGAAGCGTCCACGACGTAGCGCACGTCTTGTTCGTGCCAGGGGACGTCCTTCGGGTCCGACTCGTGCGTCATCCGCACGCGGCGCCCGT
>JAPOLI010000099.1 GCA_029977205.1 bacterium | reverse complement strand
GCATCGGGAACACCACGGCGAAGAAGATCATGTCGGAGACCGGCCTCGAGAACAAGCGCATTCGGGAGTTCGAGGAGGAGGAGCTCACCACCCTCCGTAACGAGGTGGACAAGTACCTGATCGAGGGTGACCTCCGTCGGTTCAACATGATGAACATCAAGCGCCTCAAGGAGATTCAGTGCTACCGCGGGCGCCGCCACATCCAGGGCCTGCCCATGCGTGGGCAGCGCACCAGGACCAACGCCCGCACGCGCAAGGGCAAGGTCAAGACGGTCGCGGGCAAGAAGAAGTAAAGCGGCCGCCGCGAATCACTTCCCTGTAAAGTGCTCGGTCGAGTTCCTACATTAGCTACCTATTGATTCATACAGAGACAGCCTCGCGATTTCTCACAGCCGCATCGCGCCGAGGGTGTGCGCGCCCGGTCGCGCCGCCGCCCCCTTACTCCCCGGCCGCCCCGTCCCGCTCCTCACCTTCCCGTTCCCGTTCCCGTTCCCGCTCGCCGCTCGTCGCATCGCCCACGCGCACCCTGCCCACCCCGACCCGTCGCTCTTTCTTCGGCGGCAGCTTCCTCAGTATCCACATCACCAGTCCCAGCGGCAGCACCTCGCACACCATATAGTACACCCCATTCAAAAC